>DASUBD010000027.1:0-4970 GCA_035763445.1 Candidatus Angelobacter sp. | reverse complement strand
CTTAGCCGGGCGCGCGTTGCCCTGCGCACCATCTGGTCGCAGCAGTCGTTCAGAGAAGTATTCGACCAGCTGCGGTCGGATGACTATGACGTACTGCACGTACAGAATTTTTTTCCTCTCTGGTCCCCGTCTGTTTACCATGCTGCGGCGAAAGTGGGAGTGCCAGTTGTGCAAACACTCCGCAACTACCGGCTCATGTGTGTAAATTCTCTTTTCTTCCGCGACGGCCATGCTTGTGAGGATTGTTTAGGCCGTACAGTGCCGTGGCCCGGCGTCCTGCACGCCTGTTACCGTCATACTCGTACGGCCAGTACTGTTGTAGCGGGAATGATTACTGCACATCGCCTCTTGCGTACCTGGCAGACAAAGGTAAATGCCTATGTCGCGCTGACGGCTTTTGCCCGTGAGAAGTTCATAGCGGGAGGTCTACCGGCCGAAAAAATCATGATTAAGCCGAACTTCGTGCATCCTGCGCCTCGCATTGGATATGGTGGAGGCGGATACGCGCTGTTTGCTGGACGTCTCAGCAGCGAAAAGGGAATTGATACCCTTCTGAACAGTTGGACTGCTTCGAATTCTGTACTGCCTCTGAAAATTGTTGGCGATGGACCGGAGTCTGCCAGGGTTGCCGCAGCGGCCACAAGCACTGCTAACATCGAATATCTTGGGCGGAAATCTACAGAGGAACTGATGCAATTGATGCGTGGTGCTGAATTCCTCGTCTTTCCGTCAGAATGTTATGAAAATATGCCACGCACCATCATTGAGGCTTTCGCGGTTGGTACTCCCGTGCTTGCTTCGAAAATTGGTGCTGGCATTAGCATGGTGGAACCTGATAAAACAGGCTTTCATTTCAAAGCAGGAGACGTAGACGATTTGCGCCGGGTTGCGGAATGGTGTTCAAGGAAGCTTGACGCTGTACGTGCTTTGCGGTCCCAGGCCCGCTCCGAGTACGAGTTGAAGTATTCGGGACCAACCAATGCCCAGGCAATGCTGGAAATTTACCGCCATGCAGGTAAGCCATCTGCCCGCAGCTCGGGCGTAATGAATAGATCGCAAACTTAACGGCTGTCAGCAGCCCGTATAGCGAGGTGTAGTTCTTGAGCGTTGCCCTTATTACCGGTTCTGCAGGACTGATCGGCTCGGAAGCTGTGCGTCATTTTGCTGCAAAAGGCATGGATGTTGTCGGTATCGACAATGACATGCGCAGGTACTTCTTTGGGGACGAAGCTTCCACGGACTGGATGCGTAATCAGTTGATAGCATCCGCTCCAAATTATCGGCATCACGCGCTCGACATTCGCGACCAGGATGCAATCTCTCAGCTGTTTCGTCAGATGGGCAAGAACATTTCAGTGGTCATTCACACGGCGGCCCAGCCTTCGCATGATTGGGCTGCGCGCGAGCCGTTCACGGATTTCAGCATCAACGCTACGGGCACGCTCAATCTGCTGGAAGCTACGCGCCAGCATTGCCAGCAGGCCGCCTTTATTTTCTTGTCGACCAATAAGGTTTACGGCGATGCTCCCAACTCGCTGCCGCTGGTGGAGCAGGGGCAACGCTGGGAAGTAAATCAAACTCATCCCTTTGCTGCTCACGGCATCACCGAGGAGATGTCCATCGATCGCTCCATGCACAGCCTTTTCGGCGCCTCAAAAGTTGCCGCCGATATTATGACGCAGGAATACGGTCGCTACTTCGGCATGCATACGGTATGTTTTCGCGCAGGGTGCCTCACTGGGCCCAACCATTCCGGGGCTCAACTCCATGGCTTTCTCGCGTACCTGATGCGCTGCGTTGTGACGGGAATTCCTTACAAAGTTTTTGGCTACAAAGGCAAGCAGGTGCGTGACAATCTTCACAGCTCTGATTTGATTCGCGCTTTTGATGCTTTTGTGGCTGCGCCGCGTTCCGGCGAGGTCTACAACATGGGCGGCAGCAGGTTCTCCAACTGCTCCATGCTTGAGGCCATTGCGCTCTGCCAGCAGATCTCCGGGCAGCAACTGGAGTGGCAATACGTGCAGGAGAATCGTGCCGGTGATCACATCTGGTGGATCAGCGATATCCGGCGATTTCAGTCGCACTACCCGAGTTATCGATTGCAATACGATGTGCCCGCGATACTGCGCGAAATCCATGATCAGAATGCCGAACGGTGGCAGAGCAGCCCTCAGGCCGCCGGGGCATGAGCCCACTATCCAAGAAGAACCTGCTCGGTATTCTGGTCGATCCAATTGATCGTGCCCAGGCTGCTGCGCTTGTTATAGAAGCAGCCGAACAATCACGCACATTCTCGGTCTCCGCTTTTGCCGTTCACGGCATCATGACCGGCGTGCTGGACCGGATCCATCGCTATCGTCTGAACCATCTGGAGCTTGTTGTGTGCGATGGCCAGCCTGTGCGTTGGGCGCTGAATCTCCTCCATCATTCTGGTCCGCGTGAGCGTGTGTATGGCCCCAACCTGATGCGCGACATTCTTGAAACTGCAGCCCAAAAGAATGTCCCAGTGTTCTTTTTTGGCAGCACTGACGATGTGCTCCAGAAAATGTGCGGCAACCTGAAGGAGCGCCATCCCGGCCTGGTGATTGCAGGCTCTGAACCTTCCAGCTTTGGATCGGTATCGCCCCAGGCCGCTGATGCCCTTGCCGCGCGCATTCGTGCGTCGGGCGCAAAAATCGTATTTGTCGGTCTCGGGTGTCCACGCCAGGAAGTATGGGCTTACGAATACCGCGAACGCATAGGTCTTCCCATTGTGGCGGTGGGCGCCGCATTCCCCTTTGCCGCGGGCACTTTGCGCCAGGCGCCGAAGTGGATGCAGGACCGGGGTCTCGAATGGCTCTTCCGGCTTTGCAGCGAGCCGCGACGCCTCTGGCGACGCTACCTTGTGCTCAGCCCGATTTATCTCATTCTGGTGTTCTGTCAGTGGTTGGGCTTTTCTTTTCACGAAACTGGCCGCGCGCCGACTGCAGAAATTCTGTACGGCTGAGCAAGCCAGCTCAGCTTGAATGATCATTGCGCGTCAATCAACCGCAACATGACGCGGCGTGGCTCCGGGCAGCACGAGCTATTTGTTTGTGGCAGGATGCCGGCGAGCGAACGCTCCAGGCCAGGAAAACAATTCACCTACTGTCTTCTCGCTCCCCGTAGTCCGAACCAGTTGCCTTCAGTATCCATAAAGATGGCAAACAGGCCCCATGGAAGTTTTTTGGGTTCTTGAGTGAACACCACGCCGCGCGCTGAAAGTTCTTCGTACTTTGCCTGGACGTCAGCACATTCAAAGACAATGGAAGGTTTGCGCTCAGCCCAGTCCTGCATCATGGAACGGGGATATAAGACCAGGCATGTGCCAGGAGTTTCATCGCTCAACTCCACCCACTCTACATCCAGCCCTACTGGATGACTGCGGAGAACGCTCAGACCAATCTTTTCCGTCCAGAACTTCAGCGCCTGTTTTTGGTCTTCCACATAAATCGCAACCGTGGCAATTTTCAGGCTCATGGAGGCTAACCGGAACTTCAGAACTGCCTATGCTATTACATAGAAGCCTGATGTGGGTGGTTTACTTTCGGCACACCGTGATATTCACACTCAATGCAATCAAGCAAGCAAACGTATTACAGCGCAATCCAGGCCAATCCCACTGCTGCTGCCGTGCTCAGCAGGTTCACCAAATCATTGCTCAGCAGGCCGCGACGCTCCATCAAGGCGCCAAAAAGGCTATCCACCAGCGACCCCAAAATTCCTGCCAGGACAACCAGAAGCCCCTGATGGATTGGAACCAGTTGCATGCTCACCGCCGCTGTGGCAATTACCGAGGCTGCTAGGATCGCTGCCAGCGTTCCCTTCAGACTCACTCCGCCGTCTACGCCAGGCTCCACTGGTTTCCATGTGGTGAGTAACAGCGTTCGTCCTGAGAACGCCATACCGATCTCACTGGAGGAAGTGTCAGCCGCTGCTTCCGCCAGGGCGGCCAGAGCCAGCAGCGGCCAGGTTTGCGGCCCAAGAGAGACGATGAGCGCTGCAACGCCAAGGTTTGCCATCACCTGAGCTGCGCTTCTGCCGCGGGATGCCTCGGCCGTGTGCAGTTGCTCTTTTCTTGATTTGCCTGCGCGCGTGGCAAGAAGAGTAACCGCAAAGACCAGAAGCAGAACCCAGAACATCCGCAGGTCATGCGATGCCAGCACAAAGGCGATGCTGGAACCGGCCAGCGCACCGCCGCCATCCACTCCCCGGGCCAGCCAGGCAACGAAGGCGAATGCCGTTGTTATCACCAGGGCCAGCAGCATACGGCGTTTTTGCGCCGCCGGTCCGTTGGCGTGCCGGAACAGATCAATACAGAGCAGTAGTGCAGCGGAAAAAAGCCCGACCACATCAGCAACGCTCGATTTGCGGTTCCGCGACAGAGTTTTCTCCTTGAGTCCAGTTACCCGTTGCTTCACTGGCGGCATAACTCCGAGTGTAGCGCATCCTACTATGCAGCCCTGGTGCCTAAGAGGAGACTCTCATGCCCGCGTCCGTCTGGTCCGGCTATCTTACGTTTGGACTCATCTCCATGCCGGTGCGCCTCTACTCCGGCGCGCGCAGTACTCGTATCGGTTTCCACATGCTGCATCGGGATGACCTTACCCGTGTCAAGCAGCAGCTCTATTGCCCTCACGACGAGCGCGTCATCGAGCGCAATGAGATCGTAAAAGGCTATGAGTACCGTAAAGGCGAATATGTGGTCATCGAGCCCGAGGAAATTAAGAAAATTGAGCCTAAAACCGCGAAGGCCATGGAAATTCTGGAGTTCGTGAAGGAAGAGGAAATTGATCCGGTCTACTTCGAATCCTCGTATTACCTCGCGCCCGATGAAGCCGGCAAGAAGCCGTACGCGCTTCTTTCGCGCGCCATGCAGGAGAGCGGCTACCTCGCTGTAGCCAAGCTGGCCATGCACAATCGCGAATACACCGTCCTTCTGCGTCCGCATC
>DASUBD010000026.1:0-4250 GCA_035763445.1 Candidatus Angelobacter sp. | reverse complement strand
TGTTTCTGAAGCAATTTACTGCGAGACTCCCATGGTGGTTGTTCCCCAGATTCCGGAACAGTTGCTTCGTGCGCAGCAGATCCAGGGGCTGATGCTTGGAAAGTATATTGATCCAACCGATCTGACAGTCGACCTGCTGCGCTGCACCGTGGCTGAGGTCATGGAAAATCCGCTATACAGAAATAACGTGCAGGCATTCAAAGATAGCTTGCCAAAGATTCCATCAGCCATTACAGCCTGCAATCAAATTGAAGAATTCGCATTGAAAAATAGGAAAGGATTGGTACACCAGTGATGGGCGGATCTCTACAGGCAGAGATTCTGGCGCGGCTCAGCGAATCGCCCGATGGGCGATGCATCTGCTTTTACGGGGCGCGCGAGACTGTTCATTGGCAATCGCGTTCACAACTCTATAGCAAGTCGGTCGCTGTCGCGCAACAACTGAGGCAGGACGGCCTTCGGCCGGGTGATATTTGCATCATCGTTCTACCTAGCGGCGAGACTTCCGCCAACGTGCTCCTTGCGACTCTATTGCTTGGTGCGATTCCTCTCCTCATTGCACCACCAACACTGGTCGGAGGCAATCTGGAACTGCGCCAGACCCTGCACGGCGTGCTTCGTTCCACCAGACCGCGCCTGGTAGTCTGCTCGCCTTCGGTTAAGTCCGATGTTGCTGCTTTCGAGAGTAGCTTTCCAGCGAGCAGGTTTGTGTTGCCGCCGGATGTGGAAGGCGTAAAACTCAAAAACGAGCCGTTCGCGCCAGCACTTCCAGCACATACGGATATCGCTGCCATGCAACTCACCTCCGGCACAACCGCGGCCCCGCGAATCTGCGTGTGGGACCAAAAGGCAGTTTTGGCGGCGTTGGACGGAATGGCAGCAGCCATGGCGCTCTCAGCCACTGATGTGTGTGTAAATTGGACACCGCTTTACCACGATATGGGGCTGGTCAACAATTTTTTCTTGTGCCTGGCTCGCGGTATTCCGTTGGTCTTACTCTCGCCCCAGGAATTCGTCCTTCGGCCTGCGCTGTGGCTGCGCTGCCTCTCTCAAACTGGCGCTGCGGTCACATGGTCGCCCAACTTCGGGTTTGCGCTTGCTGTACGCAAGGTCCAGGAGAGGGAGCTTGAGGGTGTGCGCCTCGACCATGTTCGAGCGTTCTGGAACGCGGCAGAGCGTATTCATGCGGAAACGTTCGATGCGTTTCTTTCCCGCTTCGCGCCCCTCGGTGTAAGACGGGAAGCTCTTAGGACGAATTTCGGATGCGCTGAAAACGTCGGAGGAGCGACTTTTAGCTGCGCCAATGAATTGCCGCCTTGCGAGCATATTGATCGCCGCTTCCTGGATGAGCGGGGCATTGCTCGAGTATCACCAGCTACAAACGATGCGGAGAAGGTCGTCGTGATGAGCGCAGGGGTCGCCCATCCCACGCTCAGCATACGGATTCTCTCGCCCCGTGGCCGCCTGCTTCCGGATGGCCGCGTCGGCGAGATCTGCCTTGAAACGCCCTCGCGCATGCTCCGCTATCACCAGCATCCGCGCGAAACCCGCCATGCACTCCGTGGTGGATTGCTGCACACGGGAGACCTCGGCTACCTCCGGAATGGCCACCTCTTCTGGGTGGGCCGATTGCGGGAGCGAATAACGATTCACGGTAAGAAAATTGATCCCAGCGCATTCGAAAGCATCTTCGCCTCAACGCCTGGCCTTCGCGAGGGCTGCTTCGCCGCTTTTGGTGTACCAGACGAGCAATTGGGAACAGAGCGTTTGGTTGTAGTCGGAGAAGTGCGCTCTCCTGTCACAGAGAATCTTAAGAATCTCGCGGCGACGATTTCCCGCAAATGTTTCCTGGAGTTATCACTCACGCCCAACGACATCGTTCTCGTCCCATCGGGCACGCTTGCAAAAACATCGAGTGGAAAGCGGCGTCATCGCTACTTCCGGAAGCTTTACCTGGATGGCGGCTTAGAGCATGTTCGGATGTCGCTCTCAGATTCAATGGCAGTTGCCGCTGTGGCGTCGCAAGAGGTCCCGGAGAGCACAACATGACTCATCCGACCTCACGTGTGTTTCTTGCGCTCAGAACCACCGCACTGGTTCTGCTTCTGGCGACTCTGGCAGCCGCACAGACATCGTCTGCTGACATTGAATCGCGGGTCGAGGCAATCGTCAGCAAGATGACCCTTGAAGAGAAGATTGACCTCCTGGGCGGAGTTGATGGATTTTTCACCCGCGGCGTGCCCCGACTGAATGTGCCGCGCTTCAAAATGGCGGACGGACCATTTGGAGTGCGTAAATTTGGTCCTGATACCACCGTAGCGGGTGGAATTGCGCTGGCGGCCACCTGGAACCCAGCACTCGCCCGGGAGGTTGGAATAGAACTTGGCCGGGATGCGAGAGCCAAAGGCGTCCACTTTCTTCTGGCGCCTGGTGTCAACATTTATCGCGCACCTTTGAATGGCAGAAACTTTGAGTATTTTGGCGAAGACCCATATCTTGCCTCGCGTATCGCTGTCGGATTCATCAACGGCGTCCAATCGCAGGGGGTGAGTGCAACGGTAAAACACTATCTGGGAAACAACTCCGAGTTTGGCCGGCACAGTACCGATTCCGTCATTGACGAACGGACGATGCGGGAAATTTATATGCCCGTGTTTGAAGCGGCGGTGAAGGAGGCACATGTCGGCGCCATCATGGACTCCTACAATCGGACAGACGGGCAATACATGGCGCAGAACAACCACCTGGACAAGGAGGTGCTGCAGAAAGAGTGGGGGTTCAATGGCGTACTCCTATCCGATTGGTATGCAACTTTCGACACTCTGGATGCAGTCAATGCCGGGCTGGATTTGGAAATGCCGGTCGCGCTCCATATGAATCGGGAGAGTCTGCTGCCTGCGATTCAGCAGGGGAAAATCTCAATGGCGACCATTGATGACAAAGTGCGCCGAATCCTGCGGATCGGTGCACGATTCGGCTGGCTGGACCACGATCAGCTTGATCTTTCTATCCCTCGTGACAACCAACAGGGCCGTCATGTTGCACTTCAGACTGCGCGAGAAAGCATGGTGCTGCTGAAAAATGAGAGAAGTTTGCTGCCGTTGAATAAGAGAACCATCAAGTCTATCGCCGTCATTGGTCCGGATGCGTATCCTGCGGTGCCGGTTGGAGGAGGCAGCGCCGACGTGCAGCCCTTCCACGCAGTGAGCTTCCTTGAAGGGCTAAGCAACTATCTTGGCGAACCGGGGAAGGTTTTCTATGCTTCCGGCCTGGCTACCCTGCACGAATGGGCAGAGGCAACTCAATTTATGACCGCTGAGACCGGTGGTCAGCGCGGACTGCAAGCTGAATACTTTCAAGGGGTCGAATTAAAAGCGCCCGCCACAGTTACCCGAACCGAGCAGCATATCGATTTTGGTCCCGACTCCAGAACCGTCATGCCCGAAGGCACGATGTCCGATCGCTGGACCGGGTATTACCTTCCAACCAGCGCCGGATCTTATGACATCTTTGTCGCCTCCACTGGTGAAGATGGCGGCTATTTTCGTCTGTATGTGGATGGCAAATTGATTTTCGATCATTGGAGCTCTGGAATGACCATGGCGCCATGGACGACTCTTTCCCTGGAGGCTTCGCCCCATAAGATCGTTTTAGAGCACCGTGGCCGTTCACGCCAGCCGAGAGACAGATTGCAGCTCGGAATCATGCAGCATGACGCTGTGGTAAGCGCCGAAGCAAAAAAATTAGCCGCAATGGCGGAAGTTGTCGTGTTGGCCGTAGGCTTTGATCCGGAGACCGAAGGCGAAGGAGCCGACCGGACTTTCCGTTTGCCTCCGGGGCAGGATGAGTTGATCCGGCAGATTGCCGCCATCAACAAAAATGTGATCCTTTTGGTCACAGCAGGCGGGGCCGTGGACATGACTCCATGGCTGGACTCAGTCCCTGTGGTCTTAGAAACCTGGTATCCCGGCCAGGAAGGTGGAACGGCCTTGGCGGAAATTCTTTTCGGCGACGTAAATCCTTCAGGACGCCTGCCAGTCACATTCGAGCGCCGTTGGCAAGATAATCCCGTACACGACAGCTATTATCCCAGCGACAGTTCCAAGCACGTCGTGTATAGAGAAGGCGTGTTCGTGGGCTATCGAGGCTACGAACATAATGGAACCAGGCCGCTCTTCCCTTTCGGTTATGGACTTTCCTACACCACGTTTGCTTACCGGAATCTCTCTGTGGCGCGCTCTGGAAAGAAC
>DASUBD010000025.1:0-4211 GCA_035763445.1 Candidatus Angelobacter sp. | reverse complement strand
CGGTCATAAAAGTTCTTTTCCCGCAGATCTTCCGCCTTCATGCCCAGGGAGAAAGCCGCATCGTCAATAGCGTTCTCAATGATGTTCTTTCCCTGGACATCGCCAAAAGCGCGCATCGCCGTACTCGGGGCGGTGTTGGTGCGGCAGACATCAAGCTGGTTTTCAAAGTTCGTAATCTTGTAAGCGTTGTCAGCGCGAAGCTGGATACAGTTCGACACGATAAAAGAGCAGTCGTAGAATGCCCCTCCATCGCCCCACATTTTGGTCTGGAAACCTCGAATGATTCCTTTGTCATCAGGATTGGCCAGGCCCCGGTCTACCGCAATCTGGTATTGGCCGTAATAGGCATGGCGCTTGCCGATCATGATTGTGTCTTCTTCACGCGGCACCGCCACCCGCACCGGTTGCTTGCTTGAATACGCAGCTACGGCAGTGGGACCCACAACAAAACGCGCCTGTTCCGTCTTGCCTCCAAATCCGCCGCCTACCGCCGGCACCTGCACGTCAATGCGATGGTATTCAATACCAAGCGCCATGGCTGTAGTGGCGTGCATTTCCATGGGGCTTTGCGTGGAGGGTTTCATGATGATGCGCCGCTCATCTGCGGGCAGCGCAATGCAGGCCTGCGGCTCCATGTAGAAGTGCGCCTGGCCGCCGTTAATCTGGGTGCTCTCCACGATTTGGCAGGAGAGCCCATCTACGGTTCCTGTCCTGTTCACAATCTTGCGGTCAAGCGGGTGTTTGTTCGGAGTCATCCACTCAAACCGGCTGCCCGGACGCGTGATCTTCCAGATGTGTGTTGCGAAAGGCGCGCTCGCAGGAGCATCAGGAAAGATGCTGCCCATTGCGATGGCCTGCTCCAGGTCCAGAATCGGTTCATACCATTCTTTGTTCCAGCGCTTCCCTTCGGGCGGCGCGGGTTGTTTGGGCCACACTACCGGCGTATAGGCAATGCAGTTCTTGGTCACGTACAGGGCAATATCAATGGCATCCTGCTCGGTCTTCGCCAGCACCATGGCAATCGATTGTCCCAGGTAACGCACCTGGTCAATCGCAAACAGCGGCTGGTCTCCTCCCATTCCCTGAAAGTTGATGCCGCCATCTTTAATCTCATTGGAAGTGATGAGATCAACAAAAGCCGGGGAAAATTCCGATAGATGGTGACGCAGCTCAAGTACCTCCACCTCGCCCTTTTTTCCGGGAATGATGAAGTGGAAGTTCGCCAGTGCACGGCTGCTCTGGACAAATGCCCCATTCACCGTCAAAGGCGGCACCGGCAGCTCATGCGTGTAGTGCAGTTGCCCCGATGTCTGGTACATCGCTGTCAGCTTGATGTAAGGCTGGCCTACCGGCGCCTTCCACGTCTGGCTCTTGTTCCAATCCTGCGTTCCGCCGCTTGCCGGCCAGCGTCCCCATGTGATAACGCCGCTGGATCTGATGTCCTCAGGCACCGCGCTCTTGTCCGGCAAGAGCGCGTTCACTACCGCTTTATACAGGAATGAGACCGCGAGTTGCGCGCGGTATTCGTCTGTGAATCCTTCTGATGGCAGACCTTTCATGCGTGGTGCCCAGCGCTTCAGCTCCGCCAGCACCTCGCGCTCCAGGATTTCAGCCAGTCGCGGCATTTCCGCCAGCGACAGCTTGTTCCCCTTCATGGCCCGCTCAGTTTCTTTTGCATGCCATGGATAAGGAGCAATGCCTCCAAAGACAATCGTTGCTCCCTCTACTGGCAAATCGCGGCCCAGCTCAAGCCGCGTGCTTACGTTCACAATACTGTGCGCGTTTACATCACGCAGGGCCACTTTCTGCGCCAGAGTGACTTCGCGCCGTTCGCCCAGCGGCAGGTCATAGCTGATCAGGATGATATTGTCAGCCAGCTTGGGATCAGCAACCACTTTCTGTACCAGCTCTTCCACTGTGCTCTCAAGCCGGCGCTGCCTGCCAGTGCTGATATCCAGATATTCAATGCGCGCCTCAACTGCCACCAGCGTGGTGAAAATGTCAGAAGGAAACGGCTCACCGGTGCCTGCGGCAATGTGCTTCAGCACCAGCATGGTGTTGCCGCCCAGAGAGGCCGCGTTGCGAACAATTCTTCCGGCGGTCCTGCGCGCCATGAATTGCGTGGCCCACAGCCGGCTGGAAACCGGCAGATCTTTGGCCTTGAGTTCAATTTCAATCGCTTCAATCAGGTCGTTGTAGCTGATGCCGGAACCTACATGCAACGCGCCTTTCGTGACTTTGGGCTTGGCATACAAATCAGGAATGAGCCGGATATCCACCATCACTTCGGATTCCAGATATTCCTCTTTGTAGATTCCATATCCGGTATTGCCGTGCACCAGCCGCAGCTTTTTGTCGCGGTTCTTATCAATGATCTTGACCAGCTCATTCAGGGTGACCGGCGTGTACCACGTCTGCTTTCCGTGCTGCACTGAGACAGGTTCCGCTGGCGCTTTGGCAGCATCAGGAAATGGAATTACCAGCGCAGCAGGTTTCTGCGCTTGGCATCCGGCATCGCCAATGCACTTCATGCGGTGCTTTTCATCTTCCGCCGTCCAGTCAGAAGCAAAGGTCTTCATTCCGGTCAGAATGGCGCGATATCCAGTACAGCGGCAGATGTTGCCGTCGAAAATGTTTTCGATTTCCTTCTTCGTGGCCTTGGGATTGTTCACAATGAACTCTGACATGTTCATCACAAAACCCACGCTGCAATAACCGCACTGGCTGCCGTTGTTCATGGCCAGCCGGTAAGCCACCGGGTTCATGCCTTCATGCACAGCGCAGGAAGGATGTTCAGCCGCTTCCTCTCCCACCTCCTTGAGTTCGGGTTTGTGGCTCTTGGCCAGTGCGCCCACAGCCAGCCTCACAGCCGTGTCCACTTCCTTCCTTTTCGCCTCCGTCTGTAGATGGGCTTGAACTACGGCAGGCAGCGGTGGCCCCTCAATGGGAGCGCCGCCACGGGAATATGTGGGAGCGTGATCAGGGTGGGCAGGATTCGGACGCCGCGCCGCGCCGGTGCCTTCAACGGTGGTGACCACCAGTCCGCCCAAAGCACATACGGGACGAAGACATGAGTTGATGGCGCGGTGCTCAATTTTTTTCTCTGCGGTGTTCCAGTGCGAAAGGATGACCGTGCATCCACCGCAGCCTCCCTGGCCGCAGGGTTTCTTCGGGCCAGCCAATGCAACTTCGGGGGAACGCAGATAGTCAATCAGCAGCAGGTCAGGTGAAGGGTTTTGGATAGTGACTTCTTTTCCATTGAGATAGAAGGAGACGTGATTTGCCATTTCTTTCAGGCTCGGCTTTCTTTGGAGACACAGATAGCTAGTGCGAGGGTTACCCAGCTTTCCATTTGCGCAAAAATATATTCCTCTAGATGAGAATATGCAAACGGTTAGTGTGATCTACACGCGAAATATCATTATGATTTTGGTGGGACCTTAAAAAGTAGTGCTAATCACCGTCATCCTAGGTGATGGCCGACATCCTACCTCAGCAATTCAAACCCACGATTTCCGAGGACTCCGTCGCACGTGATCATCCAGATCGGGAATGCAAGGCAAAGAGCACGCCCGCCTTTCGGCGGGCGGCAAGAATCAACGCAGCCACCTCTTCACTTCTTCGTCACACTCACCGAAGTCTTGAAGATTGCTCCCGAGGCATCCCAGCCCTGGACGGTGATTCTATGCGTGCCCACGCTCAGGGGCAGGAAAGCATCTATGGTGCTTGCGTTGGCATTGGCTTTCCAGGCGCCGTCGATATAGATCTGCGTAAGAGTTACGCCGTAGCCGGAGAATGCGCTGCCAACCACATGAACGGTGGAGGTGGTAATGGTGCTTCCCGCAAGCGGGCTGCTGACGGATACGAACTGAGGATTCACGGAGATGGTCTTGCTCGCACTGGAAGACGCGCCGTTATTGTCCGTGACTGTGGCGGTGACCGTGTACGTCCCGGCCACTTTGTACTGATGTGAAGCGCCGGGGCCGGCCACGGGGGCGCTGCCATCGCCAAAGTTGATGCTGCTGGACGCGATGGTCCCATCTGGATCGCTCGAGCCTGAGGTGCTGGCGGTAACGGAGCCTCCCACGAGCAGCGAGGAGGCACTGAGGCTCAGGGCTGCGGTGGGCGGCTGGTTGCTGACAACGTTGACGGAGAGCGAGTCCATGAAGTTGCGGCCGGAGGCGTCCCAGCCTTTGACGATCAGGCTGTGC
>DASUBD010000024.1:0-6223 GCA_035763445.1 Candidatus Angelobacter sp. | reverse complement strand
ACCCGCCGCCGGAACTGAGGGTAGCTATCCGTTCACCATCACCGCAGCGAACACGATATCGCCCAACGCCACCCAGAACTTCATGCTCACGGTGAACGCAGGGACGGCCCCAACGATCACCAGCGCCAGCACGACAACCTTCTTCGTCGCCTCCGCTGGGTCATTCACGGTGGCTACTACCGGGTCTCCCAGGCCGACGCTGTCCCAGACAGGTGCTCCTGGCTGGGTGACCTTCGTCGATAACGGCGATGGTACCGCCACTTTGGGCGGCACTGCCAGTGCCGGAACCGAGGGTAGCTACCCGTTCACCATCACTGCAGCGAACGGGGTGTCTCCTAACGCCACTCAGGATTTCACCCTGATCGTCGCCAGCGCTAGCGGCGCCGAGATCTTGACCGTGACCCGTGCGGGTACGGGCAGCGGAACAGTGACCAGCAATCCGCAGAGTATTAATTGTGGAGCAACCTGTTCTGCACCGTTCACTGGCGGGACAGTCGTGACCTTGACGGCGACACCCGATCCCAATTCCACCTTTACCGGGTGGAGTGGGGACTGCACTGGTACGGCCGCTTGCACCGTGACGATGAACACGGCTCACAACGTGACCGCTACCTTCGCGCCCTCGTCATACGCCTTGCAACTCGTGTTCAATGGCACGGGCAGCGGCGTCGTGGCCAGCAATCCCGCAGGGTTGAACTGCAACACGGACTGCACCGTGCACTTCCCAACGAACATGGACGTCACCCTGACTGCGACCGCGGCTACAGGCTCAGTCTTTGCCGGCTGGGGCGGCGCTTGCAGCGGTACTGCTAGTTGCGTGGTCAACATGAGTGCTGCCCGTTCGGTCACGGCGACTTTCAACCCACCGCCAGACTTTTCTCTTGGTCTTCCACCCGAGTCGCAGACCGTCACAGCTGGACAGCCGGCACAATTTGTTCTTACTGTCGGTGGCCAGAACGGCTTCAGCGGGACGGTATCGTTCGCCTGCACAGCCGGCCTACCGCCGCAATCGTCCTGTTCATTTTCGCCGCCTGTGGTAACGACAGGTCCAAACCCGGTGAGCACTACTCTGACGGTCTCAACCACCGCGCGGGGAATCGCCGCATTGTGGGCTCCTTTCCAGCTCCAAATGCGCCCCGCATTCGCATTGTGGCTGCCCGCCATCGCCGCGTTGCTGATTCCGATCACTCAACGGAAAAAACTGCCGTGGCGGCATGCTGCAACCGTTCTGTCGCTGGTTGTTCTCTCAATGGCACTGCTTGCCGGCTGCGGTGGACAGAATGCGGCGGCCCCTCAGCCCGGGCCTGGAGGGACACCGGCGGGCAGCTATAGCATTACGGTGACTGCGACTTCGGGAAACATGTCGCACACGCAAACGGTGAACATGATTATCAGATAATTTTGCTCAGTCCGGTACTCGGTTGGCCGTGAGCACCTATGATCGAATTGGATTGCTCGGCCTGACCCCAACGGCATTGGGCTTGCCGGGATCAGGCCGTACGCCCTGGCATGTAGGCCGCAAGGACTGCACTTTTCTGGCGTTTTCCCAATTTGGTACAGCCAATCAATTTAATAGTCGTGGTAAGCTCGAGCTCTTGTTTGGACGCGAGATCATAGTAGAAAGGAATGCCAGCCATGAATAAAGACAATCGAGTCCTGCAGCGCACCGGTGCCCGGGAATTGACTTGGAACGAGGTAGCACACGTCACCGGCGCAATTAACACCTTGACCGCCTTCTGTAGCGCCCCTTCACCGACGAACCCTAACGGCGACAGCGACCACGAGGGCTGCCCCTACTAAGTTCGAATAATTCCTCAAAACCAAAAATCGGTAGCTCGCCATCATGCACGCTTAATAATTCAGCCCTGCTTCGCATTCGCAGGGCTGTTGCTTTGTTCTGAGATCTTTTGTTGTGGCATTCTCAGCTGCACTTAGCCATTTCCTAAGCATCTAGGGCATGTCCGGTTTCGCGAGCTCAATCTGGACCTTTTTTAATGCAGTGTCTATATCAATGGCTTTGCAGCCGACTCTATCTGTTGGGTCCATTCTTCGGGTTCAAAATTTTGACTTGGGCCCGAGAGCACTGAACGTTACCTTTTCCGGGGGGTACCTAGAGTTTATGCTCGCCAAGTTAACCCGCTCATCCTCCGAGCCTGAAGATCCCGCCATCGCCATTCATCGCCTGCTTGGTTTACTGGAAAGCGTTGTTAACGAACAGGCGCACTTGATTGAGGAGATTACGGGTCCCGAATCCGTCCCCCTGCAGGAACTGCACCTTAGGGCGGTTTCTACGCGAGCAGTGAAGTAGATTTTGCGCGCGGCAGTCACCACTCTGCGTTACGTCACATCGGCGAACACAGGCGTCAACCTGCTTGCTTTAAGAGCAGTGACCGCATAGCCACGGCCGCCTCATCCGGATCACCAGCCTGGGATTTGTATGCAACGTAGCCGTCCGGCCTCACCAGCCTTATACCAGGTAATTGCGATGCCCGCAGTTCCACGATCTCGCCCAACGATTTGCTGAGCTGGCTTGCAGCCTGTGTTTTTGTGGGCTCATTGTCATAGTTCGCGAACACCAGAAACCGGCTCTTGATTCCGTCGCCGCCACGCATTGAATCATCAAAATAGCGCTCTCCCGGCCCCTCGATGACTGGACTGTCTGCATAGGCAATGCCCAGCTCAGAAAGCCTTTGCACAAAAGCGTGCTGAAATGGAGCCAGCCGGGACACCATGGGAATTACCGCGTTGCGCAGCGCCTGGGCAAAACGGCTCGGCGTTCCCATCACTTTGGTCAGCCTGTCCGTGGTGGCAATCACATTTGCAATTACCGGTAGCCGTTCCGCGCTGTAGCTCTCCAGCAACTGCTCGGTGCCATGGTGACGCAGGAAGAGATCCAGCTTCCACGCGAGATTCCAGACATCGTGAAGGCCGGTGTTCATGCCCTGACCTCCAAACGGGCTATGGATATGCGCCGCGTCTCCCGCGATGAATATCCGTCCCATGCGCAGTTTGGCTGCGTGCCGATGATGAATGTGAAAATAGCTGCTCCAGCGCAGGCTGCGCGCCTCAATCCCGGAGGGCGCGCGCTCTGCCAGGACTTTGCGGACCAGCTCGAGCGATGGCGCGTCTCCCTCCTTCTCCTTGACTGTAGCCACCACACGGCGGCGAGAGGCGCTCATAGGGAAAATTGCGACAGGACCCAATTCGCTCGGGCACAGCTGCAACTGGTCTGCCGGAAGGGCATTGTTTGTCTCAATGTCCGCCAGCAAGAAGGTATCGGCGTATTCGCCACCTTCGAGAGGAATGTTGATACTTTTGCGGACTGCGCTGTGGGCTCCGTCGCAGCCCACTACGAACGCCGCACGGACCGTCTTCCGTTCTCCACGATGTTCCAGCGTCACCTCTACATAGGCGTTCTCGTCTTCCTGGCGGGCAGAGACGAAAGTCGTCTCATATTCCACGTGGCCACCCTTCCGCTGCAACTCTTCCGCAAGGATTTTTTCAGTGACGTCCTGTGGCACCATGGCGACGAAGGAATACGGTGTCTCCTCAGGTTTAAACGGCATTTGCGCCAGCGTATGGCCGTGCGTGATCACAGCGACGGACGTAACTCTGTTGGCCGCTTGCAGAAACGGCTGAACCACACCGGCCATGTCAAAAATCTCAAGCGTGCGCGGGAAGATCGCGAGTGCCTTCGAATGAGCAGATTGCGACGGATGAGTCTCGATGATTCGCCAACGCAGGTTGCGTCGCGCACACTCGTTGGCCAGAAACAAACCCACTGGTCCTGCGCCCACGATCAAAATATCAGTATCAAGACCTGCTGCCGGCATTGGCTAGTCCTCCTTCTTGCTCTGATACGCAACGCTCCAGTTCTAGTTGGGCGTAGATGCTGGCGAATCTGCGCTGGCGAACGGCAGCCTCGCCTGCACTATGTGATTCGCCTCGTGGCATGATAGTTTCAGTTTTCGGGCTTGGCTGGCAGAGGCTATAGTTTTTCTTCTTTGGCGATAATCTCTTTCATGATTTCTGATGTGCCTGCGCCAATGGTGTTCAGGCGCAAGTCGCGCCACATGCGCCCAATGGGATATTCCGTAGTGTAGGCAAAGCCGCCGAAGATCTGCATACAGTCATAAGCCACTTTTTGTGAGAGCTCAGTGGTGTAGAGCTTGGCCATGGTGATCTCGCGCACCGCGCGCCTGCCGCGATTGACGAGATCAATTGCATGATAAGTGAGCCAGCGGCCTGCCTCCAGCGCAGTGAGGTGCTCGGCAAAGCGGTGGCGCCACACCTGGAATTTTCCGATCGGAGAACCGAACGCAGAACGTTCGTGGCCGTAATCAATGGCCCAGCGCAGGCCTTTTTCCATGGCGGCGAGGGCGGAAATCGACGCCACCAGCCGCTCACCCTGGAAATTTTCCATGATGTAGTAGAAGCCGTGGTCTCTCTTACCCAGGATGTAGCGGGCGGGAATGCGGCATTCGTCAAAGAACAGTTCCGCTGTATCCGAGGCCAGATTCCCGATCTTCTTCAACTTCTTGCCCACCGAGTAGCCTTTTGTCTTCGTCGGAAACAATACAAGTGAAATCCCCTTGTGGCCTTCAGCGCCGGTGCGTACCGCCAGGATGATGTAGTCCGCGCGGGTGCCATTGGTGATCCACAACTTCTGGCCGGAGATGATCAGATCATCTCCTTCAGTGCGGGCCCGCGTTGTGATAGCTGCCACATCTGACCCGCCTCCGGGTTCACTGATGCCCAGCGCGCCAATCCAGTCGCCGCGTACAGCCGGTGGAAGAAACTCCTCTTTCTGCTCATCCGTGCCAAGTTCCTGGACCACCGGCAGCGCCATGTCTGACTGGACAAGAAATGCCATGTTCACGCTGCCGCTGTCTGAGTTGCTCATGGCTTCAACGTAGGCCGTTGTTGCCCACCAGTCCTGGCCGCTGCCGCCGTACCTGGGATCAATGCGGATGCCAAAGAGCCCAAGGTCGCCCGCTTTCTTGAACAACTCGCGCGGGAAAATGCCCTTCTCGTCCCACTCTGCCGCAAACGGCGCAATGTCTTCCTTGCAGAAGCGCGTGACGGTCTGGCGGATGAGATCGTGTTCTTCAGTGAAGTAAGGGAATTCCGTTGTTTGTTGCGAAGCCGCTTGCGTGCTCATCGGCATCCTCCCGACGGTGAATTTCTTCTGGCACATGGCGACTGCTCCGTCCCGCGGCTCTTTGCCGAAAATCGCGGGCATGCTTGCCGGTGCAGCACTGATATTGTGCTCCATTTTGCTGGCTTACGCTCAAATGGACAGTGAGTTCGGCCTTGCCCGGAGACGCTGCTTACGTGCGAATATGGTGCGGGCTTCTTCACGGCCTTCGCGCCTCTCGCGTAAGATGAATGGCGATTCATTTGGGAGTCTCCTGTGGCCTTCGTACAAAATCAGGGTGCGCGGATCTACTGGGATGAGCAGGGTGCGGGCGAGCCTGTGCTGCTGATCATGGGGCTTGGTTACCCGTCAGTGATGTGGCATCGCACGCGGCCGGTGCTGGCAAAGCAATACCGGACTATCGCTCTCGACAATCGCGGCAGCGGAAAAAGCGATGTCCCACCTGGCCCGTATGCAATGACATTGATGGCGTCTGACGCAGCGGCCGTACTGGATGCGGCAGGCGTGGAGACGGCGCATGTCTTTGGCCTCTCCATGGGCGGCATGATCGCTCAGGAGTTTGCGCTGCAGTATCCGTCGCGAGTGCGTTCGCTGATTCTTGGCTGTACGGCCGCAGGCGGACCTACGGCGGTGCGCGCTGAAGCTGAAGTGAACCAGGTCCTCATGTCGCGCGATCTCACGCCAGAGGAGATGGCGCAGGCGATGCGGCAGTACGTCTACGACTCTGGCACGCCGGCGGAAAAGATTGACGAAGACCTGGCGCTCCGGCGGCTGTGGTTTCCCAAGCCACAGGGCTACGCGGCGCAGCTGCAGGGCATTTTGGCATGGGAGGCATATAGCCGGCTTCCCCAGATCACGTCGCCCACGCTGGTAATTCACGGCGAATCCGACCAATTGGTGCCAACGGGCAATGGCAAAGTGATTGCCTCGCGCATTCCCGGCGCTGAGTTGGTTCTGCTACCGCATGCCAGCCATATCTTTGCCACAGATCAGACCGAGGCAGCGCACAAGGCCATTCTCAAATTTCTTTCGGAGCACTGGGCAGGAGCAGGCAAAAACAAAGAC
>DASUBD010000023.1:0-8003 GCA_035763445.1 Candidatus Angelobacter sp. | reverse complement strand
TGCAATTGGGCAGACGAAAGCCGCTCCCCCCGTCTCCTCTAAGCCCGCGGCATCTCATCAAGTTCCAGCCTCGAATGCGCCCCAAATCTTGCCGCCGGCAAGTCGCTTGAACGCTGTGTCGCCTCAACAGGTCCGTCCTGCAGTTTCACCAATAGCTCTAAATGCTGCAACCGTTTCGTCCATGCCTATGCAAAATACGGCAGCGCCAATGGGAGCACAAGTTCCAACCGCACGTTCCATTTCCGGAGCAGTTTTGGTCGACTATCGTAACGGACTGCTCAGCGTGGTGGCGGAAGGAGCCGACTTAGGGCAGGTTCTGAAACTTGTGGGTGCAAAAATCGGAACATCCATTGAGGTGGCTCCTGATATCACGGCAGATCCGGTGGTCGCTCACATCAGCCCGGGTACGCCTAGCCAGGTTCTGGCGCAGTTACTGGATGGCCCGCAGCTTGAATACATCGTGATGGGATCAGACGAAAGCGGGCACGTTTTAAATCGCGTAGTAGTCCGCAAACGCAACGGATTTGCCCGGCAGCCGCTGGTCGCCATCAGGAATCAGGCTTCTGGCGCGGCAAAATAGGCCCATTTTCGCTGCGCCTGCAACCTTGCAATTCTTAAAAACCATAATCATGCTTTATTAAATTCTTAATGCAGCCGGTCAATCCTGATTATGACAAAACTCAGGCTTTCAGGGCATGCAAGGGCCGAGTTCAGCCGGCCTTGCTCTTAAGTACCGCTGATTTTGTCCTCCGAGCGCAAGCTCTTCCGGAGCGGAGGGACTAGTGTTACGAACTATGGAAGTGGCTCAAAGGCTTCATGTAACGAGCCGTGCTTTTTTGTCGTGGGCGGGGCCGCTTTTGGTGAAAGCCTGGCTGAGCTTCGCCTTTCTCTTTCGCTAAGATCCACCGAACACTTTCCTGGCTCAAACAGTAAAAAGCCCCTGCCATGCGGCAAGGGCTCCTTAATTTTTGCCAGCGGAAGCTAGCTTGCTGCACCGCGCATTACATTGGCTGCCAGATATCCTTTGGGCCCTTTGAGGAGTTCGAACTCCACCGTTTCGCCCTCGTTCAGGGTGCGATATCCATTTTCCTGAATGGCCGAAAAATGAACGAACACGTCTTCCCCGGTTGAACGCTGGATAAAACCGTAGCCTTTGGCGCCGTTAAACCACTTAACTGTTCCCTTCTCTCTCACAAACTAACTCCTTTCGCCTCAATGAGTGAAATTCTCCCCTGCCGGAAGTCAGGAAGAGAGAAGAGGTTGCTGCTTTGCCGCCAGTCTCCCCGTTAACAAAAAAGGTTGCAATAAGACCGTTCAGCCATGACTGCAGACCTAACTGTTCCGCGAAGGTTGTACTGCGCAGTGACCAAAACATCAACCCAAACTCCCACCCAGACATGCACTTTTGGGTGGGCTAGGCATCATATTCAGGAACTCTGGGCTTTGTAAAGGGTTTTTATTTACCGGTATTGCCGCTAAAAGTTTCAGTCTTAACGCGCCGTGGGCGCGCAAAAGGTCCGTCAAATAAGTAACTTTCGTTTACTGCAACAGGTGTTTTGGCCGCTTTTAGGCTATCTGGTTTCTGCTACGATTTAACAGTTTTTTACATGTCCTCAAACTCAGTTTCGCCGGCTGTCGAACCAGCGCGCCTGTCCCATTCGCCCGCGGAAGCCCTGCTTCAGGGATGGGGGCAGATGCTGCGGAAGCGTGGCTTGCACACACTGCGCTATCTCACTAAGACTGAGGCACATACATTCGCTTTTTCCGTAGCCGCGAACGCCATACTTTCTTTTTTTCCCTTCATGGTGCTTTTGATCTGGCTGATCAGGAATGTCTTTCACTCCCAGGTCATGTTTGATGTGGTTTCCCAGTTTCTGCGCGACCATTTGCCCACGAACCAGGATTTCGTCATTCGCAGCCTCGACAATCTGGTCAAGACCCGGCGTCGCGTGAAAATGGCATCGGTTGTGATCCTGCTGATCACCTCCACGGGCGTCTTTTTGCCTCTGGAAGTTGCGTTCAACCAGATCTGGGGATTCGTGAAAAACCGGTCGTATCTTGGCAACCAGATTGTTTCGCTGCTGCTGGCTTTTGCCTGCGGCGTCCTGACTTTGATTTCAGTAGTCCTGGCTGCGGGAAACCAGTGGGCGCTTGAGATCATGATGCTGGGGCACAAAAACATAGTTTTCACGGTCATGACGGCAATCACTCTCAAGGTACTCGCCACCGCATGCAGCATCGGAATGTTTTTCCTGCTGTACTGGATCCTGCCCCACGGCAAGGTCAGCGCTCGCAGTGTACTGCCATCCGCCGTAGCCATGGGCATCTTATGGGAGGCAGGAAGGTATCTTTATGTCAGCGCGTTGCCGCGCTTGAATTTTCCTGAGGTGTATGGCCCATTTTCCATTTCTGTAACATTAATGTTCTGGGCCTTCATTTCCGGCCTCATGATCCTTGCGGGTGCGCAGCTTGCCTCTGACTTTGTACCGGGCAGGCCCGCTCTTCCGGAAGAAGACGAGACAGAATTCATCGAGGTGAGTTAAAGCGTGTTTCATGAACGAAGATTGTCCCAAATTAATATTGCTTCCCCGGAAATCTGAGTACAATTCTGTTGAAGGATTCTGAGTCGCTTTCGCAGCCCTCTCCCTTTGCTCGTCCGAACCATCTAGTACATTTGAATTCGGGCCCCCGATTTTTGCTGTTCTTGGCTCTCAGGAGCCGTGTGACTACTGAAGGAGAAACACAACAAATGAAGAAGACGATTTTGATGTTTGCGATGTTTGTCATGGCTTTCATCGCCGAAGGAACCGTTCGAGCTTGGGCTGACAATCCGATGCCCGTTCCGATTCCGAAACTAGCTGCGTTGGCGCAGGCAACAGACAATCCGATGCCCGTTCCGATTCCGAAACTATCTGCGTTGGCGCGAGCAACAGATAATCCGATGCCCGTTCCGATTCCGAAACTATCTGCGTTGGCGCAGGCGACAGATAATCCGATGCCCGTTCCGATTCCGAAGGCATCCGGATTGGCACTGTGAAGAGCCGACCATCCACTTTCGGTACCAATTCCAAAAGCGAGGGAAAGAGCTAGAGTTGCGGTGAGGGGGTGGCTGGTATAAGCTGGCCACTCGCTTCCATCAGATGAAAACGGCAGAACTGATACTTGCGCTGTCAGCCACTGTTTTGATGCTGTTCCTTTTGGCCGTTTTCCTTATCCGAAGGCTTTATAGAACTTTTCCGTTCTTCTTCACGTGTACGGCTTTCACAGTGGTCAGCACCGTGAGCCTCCTTGTCACCACTGGCCATCCCCTGATCTATCTCTGGATTTATTGGGGAACAGAGGCGCTCTACGTCCTCTTGGCCTACCTTGCACTTCAAGAGGTCTTTAAGTCGGTTTTTAGGAACTTTTATCGGCTGCCGTGGTTTCGTCTTTTATTTCCGTCTCTAGGCGCCGTAATGCTTTTAGCTGCCACGGTCCGTTCTATTTTTATCCGCCCTGCCGATGTAAAGCCGGCATTTGCAACGATTATCTTCCTTGAAATTGCTATTCGCTTCCTGGAACTCGGCCTTTTGTTTGTCTTTTTCGCCCTTGTCCGCTTCTTCCACATGCGGTGGCGTCAGCATGCCTTCGGAATTGCTCTGGGATTCGGCATTTCTGGGGCTGGTTCCCTGGTGGTTTTCCTGCTGCGTTCCGAATTCGGAACGAAATTAGATTATGTTGTACGAATAGCCCCTCCTATCGCGTACACTCTTGCCGTGGTGGTCTGGTTGTTGACTTTTATTGCTCCAGAACAGGATCACCCGCTGCAAGGCCCACCCCCAGCCTTGACGCCAGAAGAAATGCTTGCGGAAGTCAGGCAGTACAGCAGCACCGTAAAGAAGATTCTGAAACGATGATTTTCGATCTCATCACGATAGCTGTGGTAGGCGCAATGCTGGTGTTTGCAGGTTATACAGCCTTGCAGTTTCTGGGTCGGTTCCCGCGACGCACCATTGACGACGTAACCCCGTATCTTCGTCCGGCGGAATTTGAGGAACTTGAGTCTCTGCTCAATCCGGCGCACGAAGTAAATTTCCGCCTGCATCTCTCTCCTCAGGAATTTCGCTCCTGGCAGCGCAAGCGGATCCACCTGATGCGCGAGTACCTGCTCCGCATGTCCCATAATTCGCTGGTGCTGATTGAGTGGGGGAACATGGAGTTCTCCAGCGAAGCAGCACGGCTGCCCAAGTCTGAGCAGACCATGCAGCTGGCGCAGGAACTGGTACAGGCAGCTACGGAGTTCAGGCTTTACTCCCTGCTGGCGCTTGCCAAGCTCAAGCTGTGGATCGTCTTCCGTATGGACGCTTCAGCCAGCTTGCCTGGCCTCCGCAACGTCTTCGGCATTGACTCCCTGGGGGCATATCTCAGGCTCAAGTCGGCTGCAGGCGCCCTGGGTCTAACCCACGGAGACGAGTACCACCAGGCGTTGTTGAACCGCCTCTGATCTAAACATTCGTTAGACTTTACCCGCTGTCTTCTCTGAGCCCTCTTGCGGATATAATCACAAGAGCTTGCTCAAATGGACGAACATCTCGCGAAGACTCGCATCGTGGGGTATGGTACCCCGCACTCGCTTGGCGCGGTTCACCTTATATCTGGCTGGCGCCGACCTCCTCTTAATGGCGCTGGAGCGCGTCTTTCGCCTGCTCACCCTGCCCCAAATGGCTGCTCCCCTGAGCGGATGGGTCAGCTTTATCACTTTCGTCGTTGCTGTCCTATTTCTCTTTCTTTCAATCCGCTGGTTTCGCCGCCATGTGATGTGGAGCGTACGCAACCGCCTCATTGTTACCTACCTTTTTATAGGCGGAGTTCCGGTCACTCTGGCAATGGCACTGGCACTGGGCGGCGGCTATCTGATGCTGGAACAGCTGGCCACGTTCTTTACCGTTTCTGAGATCAGGCAGTATACGCAACGGCTCCAGGCCGCCAATTCTGCCGCGGCTGAGCAGATTGCAAAACCGGGCAGCACCCCTGAACAGATCATGGCCGCGGACCGTCTCTTCCCTGGCCGCACGGTAACTGTCCAGCCGGCAGACAAAGCGCCCTCGTGGTTCAAGAATGATTTCGGCGGACTCACCCAGGACCAGGGACATCTCAAACTGCGTGCCGCTACCAGAATCCAGGTGGCAAACGGTGCTGAACTGGTGCTCTCAGACGTGCTGTTGGATCGCAACTTCCTGGCCCGCATCGCCTCTCCGCTGGGCTCGCTGACTATTCCTGAAACTGACGTCCAGATTGAACAGGATGGGAAAAAGACCACCATCCGTAACAAGCAATCGTCCGTACCGGGTTCGAGTGCCGGCCGTCTAACTGCGGGTACCGTTCCGCAGCCACAAGGGGCATGGGACAAAGAACTCGACTTTTACGGTCTTCTCCAGACCACCGAATGGTCTACCGGCACAACCATGGGCACTTTCTTGGCCGGTACGACACGGCTTTCCACCATCTACTCATACCTGACGAATTCGATGGAATTGTGGACAGGCGTAATTGGCACCGTTCTGGTGGTGGTTGCCGGGGCTTTTGCAGTTGTAATACTGGTTGCGCTCCTGATTGGCATCAGGCTCACTCGGACCATCACCTATTCGGTTGCCAATCTTTACCGCGCCACGCAGCACGTGAACCGCGGTGATTTTGAACATCGCATCCAGGTGCGGGAGCGCGATCAGCTTGCCGCGTTGCAGACTGCATTCAATTCCATGACAGAGTCCCTGCAGCGGCTGATTGCGGAACAGAAGGAAAAAGAGCGACTGCAGAGCGAGTTGGAGATTGCGCACGAAGTGCAGGAGCAGCTGTTCCCACGCAACATCAGCGGCACACAGACGCTGGAGGTACACGGCATCTGTCATCCTGCCCGCATTGTGAGCGGCGACTACTATGATTTCCTGACCTACGGTCCTGACCAGATGGGCATCGCCGTGGGCGATATCAGCGGAAAGGGCATCTCCGCGGCGCTGCTCATGGCTACCATTCACTCCGCCGTCCGTGCTTATGAGCAAGAACAGGCGGTTTCCCTGGAAGCCGCTTCAGCCTATGGCACCACGGGCAGAGCCAGCACCATCAGCACTCATGCTGCTCCGCCCTCGCCGGCGCACATGTTATGGCTGCTGAATCGTCATCTGTTCCGCAGCACTCAACCGGAAAAGTATGCGACGCTGTTTCTGGGCTTTTATGATGGAGATACTCGCCGGCTGACGTATTCCAATGCGGGGCACCTTGCCCCTATTCTCCTCGGAAAAGATGGGTCGGTTCGCCGCCTGGAGGCGGGCGGAATGGTAGTTGGGCTCTTCGATAGCATGGAATACGAGGAGGAGACGGTCGAAATCCATCCCGGTGACATATTCATTTCATTTAGTGACGGCATGACTGAGCCGGAGAATGAATTCGGTGAATTTGGTGAGGAACGCCTGATCGAGGTTATTGCGGCAAACCGCCATTTACCACTTGATCGCATTAGCGCGCAGGCCGTTTCCGCCGTGAAAGATTGGATCGGCGCAGTTGAGCAGCCGGACGATATTACCCTCGTGCTCGCCCGCAGAATTGCATAGCTTCTGGCGAGATCGTCTACTCGCCGGATATTAGCTTTTGTGGTGACACTTCAATTTCACTCTTACCTTTCCCGCCAGGAACATCTATCTTGTACATTCGCTGTTGACTCCAAACTGCTTCTCCAAAAAATGAAGACTCCACTCATCGTCACCAATACCAGCAGAATCCCTGCATGGCGGCAACCGGCCGGCAAGGCAGAACGCATTCTGGCCCAGGTAAAAAAACTCACCAGTGAACTGCATGATCTTCAGACGGAACTTTATCGCGAACTGGCAGAAGAGGATGGCAGGCGGCGCAGCCATTCCGCGCTTATCGCAGCTCCCGCCCGTGATGGTTTGATTGAACTGAAAGCCGCAGCGGACCAGTTGAGACGCGTTCTCTGGTTTTACGTGCAGAATTCATCCCACGCCTGCGACTCATCCCAACTGGCTCCGGAACCAGATACCAGGGAAACTCTTACGCTCCAGGAGCCATCCATGAAGCAAGGTATTCCTTGCCCAACTGGCGGCGCATCAAGCTCATTCTTTGAGCGCCTGAACCTTGTCATTGACGGCTACATGCACCAGCGCGGAATTTCGACCAGCAAAACTCCAAAATCTTAATTTTTCGTCAAACGGTGATCCAGGTTGGCGATCCGCCACCCGGTTTCAAACACAAGCCGTGTGACTTCTTTCATTTTGTTGAAGTCGATTTTGTCGATGGTGTCCGTTGGCTGGTGATAATCAACGTGGGTTCCGCTGAAATAGAAGATGATCGGAATTCCGTGTTTGGCGTAATTCCAATGGTCGGAGCGATAGTAAATTCGCTCCGGGTTGGATGGACCATTGTAGTAGTAATCCAGCCGCAGTTTCTGGAATTGCTGGTTGGTCTCTGCACTGATCTGGTCCAGTTCCTTGCTGATCCGGTCAGAACCCACCAGGTACACGGAGTTTGCGTCTGTCAGGCGTTCGTCAGCAGGATTGTTGTCTCCTGGCGGCTTGGAACGGCCGATCATGTCAATGTTAAGGTCCACCACCATTTTGTCCAGAGGTATCACGGGAGCATAGTCT
The DNA here is from genome assembly GCA_035763445.1 of Candidatus Angelobacter sp. Lineage (GTDB taxonomy): Bacteria > Acidobacteriota > Terriglobia > Terriglobales > Acidobacteriaceae > Angelobacter. The sequence goes on along the minus strand of DASUBD010000023.1, from coordinate 366 downwards.
GCGTTGTATTCCGAGCCCAGCAACCCCAGTTCTTCCCCCGCATGGAAAATGACGAGCACGGAGCGCTTGGGCCGGTCCATGGACATGGCTTTTGCAATTGCCAGTACGGCGGAAGTTCCTGACCCATCATCGTCCGCGCCATGATAAATCTCGCCATTGGGACCGGTCTTCAAGTGGTCATAATGCGCGCTGAAGGCGACGTATTCATTCTTGAGTTGCGGGTCGGCGCCTTCAAGAATCCCTGCAACATTCTGCGTGACTTTCTGACTCTGCTGCACAGCCACATAGAATTTCGCCGAGCACTGGCGGCATTTTGCAGCATCATTGCCACTCGCTTCGTAAGCCTGTTTTAGAGTCAAGCCGAAA
>DASUBD010000022.1:0-4493 GCA_035763445.1 Candidatus Angelobacter sp. | reverse complement strand
CCCCAGGAGTCCGATTTCGGATCATCCTGCATGGATCTCAGCCCCCAATCCGTATTCCCCGTCATTGGGTCCACTGGCACTCGACGCAAGAACCTCATTTTCTTTCCGCCTGCAATTTCCACTCCGTTCACCAGAGTGTCCAAATCCGGCGGATATCCATCCGTGCCCAACTTAATCTGGAACAGATTCTTGTTGGCCGCATCATGGTAGCGATCGACAGCGTCCCGCATCTCCCACAGATCACGCCGCAGTTCCGTCTCCTTGTCTCGGCGAACGCTGATTCGAACCACTGGGACAGCCGCGCCCATCAAGATCAGCAGGATGGAGATGACGATGATCATCTCCAGCAGTGTTACGCCCCGGCTCCGCCTGGCAACTTTCGCCTTTGTTTTTAGATACAACTTCCCCATTGGCAAAACAGTCCCTTTACTCGATTTTAACAATAGCCTGAGAACCAAGCACTTCCAGAGGCTGGTTCCGGCTATTGCGAGCGGCAGGGATGGTAATGGCAACGGTTCCGTTTCCTTTTGCCTTGGCTGCGAAGACCAGGCTGAAAACGGTGCCGTCTCCTGTGACTCCAGCCACGCCTGGCTGGCGTTGTGCCGTCACCTGCAGTTTCCCGCTCACGGGGTCATCGCGATGCACCAGCATCGCGGTTTGTCCGTCTTTGGACAGGTAATCTCCGTTGGCGACGCTCACGAATTGCAGCACCTTGGGATCGTAGCTGATCTGGACTGGCACAGCAGAGATGTCCTGCCCATGCGCCACAACCACATTCATGGTGAACGTGCTTCCCTGCTTTTGCGACACCGACCCTGGATCAAGCCTTAGCGTGACTGGCCCTGCTCCGCTGGACGTTGGAGCATCATTGCCTGGCACTGCTGCAGTTTCCGGCTGTGGCGGCGGATTCACGGCATTCGCCGCCTGGTTAGCTGCGCCTGCATTGGCCGGAGCCGCTGGGTTTCTTTCCGGGGAGATGGCCGGTTGCGGTCTCTCCGCAGGCCGCGGTTGCAGCGCGGGCGCGGCTGCAGCGACCTGAGGCGCTTCCGCACGCGGCGCCTGCTGGGCAGCTATGTGAAGATCAATGCCGCTGCCCGTTCCCACATCAAAAGCTTTCTTGTTGATATCGTTCAGTTCCTGATTGCGGACAATATGCGGCACCAGCAGGAAGACAATCTCATTGCTGACTCTCTCGTGGTCCTCGCGACTGAAAATATACTTCAGCAGAGGGATCTGTCCCAGAAACGGCGTTCCACCGGTTGTTTTTGTATCCTGGTCTTCGTTGATGCCGCCCAATAGGTTGATCTCGCCATCGTTCAATCGAATCGTGTGCTCAACCCGGCGGGTGCTGATGATGGGCTGCGTAATTCCGCCAATCGTAGTGGAACCGTTCAGGTTGGAGATTTCCATCACCGTCTTCAGCGTGACCTGGCCATCAGGATGCACGCGCGGCGTGATTTCAAGAATCACACCCACATCCGTGTACTGAAACTGGGTATTGACGCCGATGGCACCGGTTGCCGTGCCGATGCCCACAGGAGTACCGAACGAACCTGTCGCGATCGGAATCTTGTCCGCGATCTTCAACGTGGCCTTTTCGTTGTCCGTGGCGCGAATACGCGGGGTCTGCAGCAGCTTGGCATCGTTGTCATTGAAGAGGGCGACTGCCTTGACCGGATCAATGACAACCGCGTAGTTGGTGGAATTAAGATGCTGCAGGTCGTTGAAGTTCAGAGTAGACCCAGTTCCGCCGCTGGTTGTGCCTCCAGTGGTGGTGCCGGCAATGCTGGTGTTCTGCAGGGCTACGCTGGCATTCTGCGGAGGTGTGATTCCCAGGCTGCGCAGTTTGTCCCGCCGCACCTGGGCCACAATCACGTCAACAATGACCTCGGGCTTTGCTTTATCGATGTCGTTGATCATCTTCTCCGCCAGAGCAAGCTGGTCAGGAGTGCCTTTGATCACGATGGCGCTTTGCGAAGGAATCTGCTGGATGCGCTGCACTTCAAGCACGGTACGGATAGCGTTTACGATGTCCTGCAGATCGGTTGGGCCGGAGACGTTTCCCAGATAAAACGTCTTGACGACATTCTGTTCCAGTTCACGACGTTTTGCCTGCGTATCCTGTGCAACAAAAATTGTGTTCGGCGTCACTGGCCGCCAGAAGGTGCGCGATTCAAGAGCAAGAATATCCAGAGCATCCTGGACGGAAACTTTCTTCAACCGAAGCGTGAGCCGGCGCGATGTGTAATCAGGATCGAAAAGGACATTGATACCGGCTAATTTTGCGACAGTCTCGTACAAAACCTTGGAGTCTTCGGGGCCCATTTCAAGGGCATCAATGGGAGTATTGGTCAGCGGTGCGAGCATTACCGGCGGAGTGGCATCTTCCAGCCGCTGGCGTAGCGGATCTTCTTCTTCATTCTTTGCCGTGGGCTTATTCGTAGGCTGGGATTGCTTCTGGATCATCTGCTGCGTGCGCCTGACTTCCTGCGCTGCCAGATCGTTGCTCGGATCGATGGCCGCAGCCTGTTCAAAAAGTGTCAAAGCATCCTGTAGCTTGCCCTCGTCACGCAATTTCTGTCCGCGGTGGACCTTGGATGCAGCCGCTAGAAAACGGAGACGCTCATAAGGAACGCGATATCTGAGTTCCTCAGGCTTTTGATCGTATGCCTGGCGATAGTACTCATAAGCTCCTTCGTAGTCGCCATGCGCTTCAGCCTGTTGCCCTTTATGGAAAAGAGATTTGGGCGATTCCGCTGCCAAAACAACTGCTGACAGCATCAATAAAATTAGGACGGTGCTAGCTACTCTCCTCATACGCTCCCTGCTTGCTCCGTGATTCGCTAACTCCTTCTTTTTAGGGGGTTTTGCTGAAGGAACTGCTGTTTTGCCGTATCCGGAAATAGTGCTTTTTGGAATGCCAGATTATACCCTATTCAGGTGCAATGTCAGAACGACTTTGGTAACCCTGTTTTGCGCTGTGTTAGCATAAAAATTTTGCTGCAAGCAGCAGAAAGCTGCCATGGCCCGCCACAGCATTCATCAAACTGAGCCCAACAAGCCCAAGAACGTCAAGCGTGACCCAATCGCTTCAGGGGAACGCGATGCTACGGTCAACCGCTCGGCGAGCCACAATTATTTTCTTGAAGAACGTATTGAAGCTGGCATCGTCCTCTCCGGATCAGAAGTAAAGTCGGTTCGCGCCGGGCGCGCCAACCTCAAAGACGCGTACGCCGTGGTCAAAGACGGCGAATTGTGGCTACTGAATGCGCACATCGGAGCTTATGAAAATGCCGGTTACGCGCACCATGCTCCTCTGCGCACACGCAAGCTGCTTCTTCATAAAGAGGAATTGCGCAAATTGTTAGGCAAGACGCAACAACGTGGCTACACCCTGGTGCCGACGCGAATGTATTTCAAGAACGGCAAGATAAAATGTGAGATTGCTTTGGCCAAAGGCAAGCAGTCCTGGGACAAACGGGAAACGGAGCGCCGCCGGACTGCTGAACGCGAGACGCGCGAAGCGGTGGCCAGGGCACGCAAAAGTTAACAAATCTAACAAGTCTTAAGCCTTGAAGGTTAAAGGCTCTAACAAAATCGTCAGGAGTAGAAAAGCACCATCATGGATATTCGACTTGCCATCTCAAGTCTTGCTGAAGTTGAAACCGAATGCCTCGCGGTTGTCTTGTTGGATCACGGAGACAAACAAAAACCCGCGCCACGCCTGGCGTCAAAAGATGCTGCCGTGGAGAAGGCGCTCACAGATGTTATTGCTTCAGGCGAAGTCTCCGGGAAGGCATTTGAAACCACTCTGCTGCATCGTCCTCAAGGCCTCAAGGCCAAAAGGCTGCTTGCGGTCGTCGCAGGCAAAGCTGCGAATTTCAGCCACGTCGAAATGCGCAAAGCCGCCGGGACAGCTGTGCGTTTTCTCAAGTCGAGGACGATCAAAAGCTGCGCAATTGCCGTGCCGGATCTTTCCACCGGTGCTGAGGACGCAGTGCGTTCGATTGTGGAGGGTGCTTACGTTGCGGATTTTGATCCCGACACCTATCGAAGTGACCGTAAGGACCTCGCGATGAAGGCATTGACCGTCGTAGCGTCCCCAGGCTCTGACCAATCCAAACTTCAACAGGCCCTTGAACAGGCCCGCATTGTTGGTGAGTCGCAAAACTTTACGCGCGAACTGGTCAATGAGCCCAGCAATCGACTGACTCCAACCATGTTCGCTGAGCGCGCCCGCAAGATGTGCGAGAGTGTGGGGTTGAAATGCGAGGTGATGGGGCCGGACAAGATCAAGGCGATGAAAATGGGCGCCTTCTGGAGTGTGGCCCAGGGCAGCGATGAAGAACCCAGGTTGATCGTAATGCGCTATGAGCCGCAAGGTGCGCCGGAAAAGCCGGTGCTCGGACTGATTGGAAAAGGAATCACCTTTGATACCGGCGGTATCTCCATCAAGCCGGCGGATGGTATGGAGAAGATGAAGTATGACATGG
>DASUBD010000021.1:0-10492 GCA_035763445.1 Candidatus Angelobacter sp. | reverse complement strand
TTCGCACTTTGGCTTTGTTCGTTTGCAGACTTCCTGGCCATGGTGCTTCAGCAGCAGATAGGCTCGCATTCGGGCATCGAAAGTGGCCGGTGCTTCGGCTTCAATGGCCTGCTGCGCTTCCCGGTAGGTGACTCCATAGTTTTCGCGCTCCTGCCCGCGCTGCAGGCGCACCAGAACGTGCGGGCAATTTGAGGGAACCGCGGCAACGGGCGCGCACTCTGAGAACAGAAGGATGCGATCGGCGCCGGGATCGGCAATGTTAGGAAACTTCTTGAGAATGCCTCGGACCTTGGCTATCGGCCCAACCAGCGCCGAACGAAGGTCGCCGCCAAACTCATCTTTTACTCTGGCGGCGATTTCCTTGAGGCGCATGGCGCGCAGCTCCGGAACCATTCCACCCAGACGCAGAGCGTCGGCAAGCTTGTCCGGAGAGGCCTGCAGGATCTTCTCCGGTTCGACTCCAACGATCCTGTTCAGCTCATCCCAGCCCTTGCTGCACGCTTTATCGCTGGCCGGATAGCCGCAGTGCCACCATACCAGGAACATATATGGATCAGTCGGCCAGGTGGCTTGTTGAGTACCATAACGATTCTCAAGCCGGTCCAGAATTTGAGTGACTGTGGTTTTCATTTTGCCTGCCAAAAGCCGTTCGTTCAAAAGTTGGTGGCTGATGGTAACCGCGTGCTGAGTAGTACTCAAGCATTTAGTGCTTCTGCCGGTTTGAAGTAGATAAGGCCTGCACCAGGGCCCTGAAATCGTGCGGCGGCTCGCAGTCAACGGAGACGCTCTTTCCTGATCTTGGATGATCAAACTTCAAATGCGAAGCATGCAGCGCCACTCGGTCAATTCGCCGCTCCTGCGCCTCAGCCGGATGGTACTTACGATCGCCAATCACCGGATAACCAACGCTAGAGAACTGCACCCGGATCTGGTTTTGCAATCCTGTAACCAGCGACACCCGCACCAGCGTAGCGCCGCGTAGCGAGCGTTCGACGGAGTACTTGAGTTCGGCTCGCGCAGCATCCCTGGCGTTGGCTTTACTCAGCTTCTGGAACATCCCGGCCTTGCGGAAATAATGCACCAGTGTGCCTTCCGTTGGTTCCAGATGGCCGCGAACGACCGCCAGGTATTCTCTTTCCGGAGTGTGTGCCAGGAATTGCTGCACCAGCGCATCGCGGTCTCGCTCGGTTTTGGCAAAGAGCATGATGCCGGAGGTGAACCGGTCAATGCGGTGAACAGTGAATGCCTTTTGCCGCGTAGCTTTCAACTGGGCTGAAAGAAGAGACCACGCCGAAGGTTTCTCGCTTCCGGGTATCGGCACAGCCGGAAGCCCGGCGGGTTTATTGATCGCGATTACGGCCTCGTCCTGATAAAGCACGCTGAGTTGTTCGGGCCGGAGGCGCCGGTCGTGGCGCGTCTGTGAACCTGTAGGATTGTTTCTATCCTTCTTCATTTCAACTCGGCTATCGTTGACCTCCCTTACCATGTGTGTCTTTACAGGAGCAAGGAAGCAGCCTTGTCATCCTAACAAGACACTCCCATCCGCGTATTTGCTTTAACGGCCAAAAGAAAAAGCCCCTGCCGCGAAAAGCAGGGGCCTTGCCCGTAAAGGAGCGAGCTAGCTTATTATCCGCCGTAGGGCATGCCGCCGTGCTCCGGCGCACCAGCCTTCTTGTCTTCCGGGATATCAGAGACAAGGGCTTCCGTGGTGAGCATGAGCGCTGCGATGGAAGCAGCGTTCTGCAGAGCAGTGCGGGTGACCTTGGTCGGGTCGATGACGCCGGCTTTCACCAGATCTTCGAACTTATCGCTCTGGGCGTTGTAGCCGAAGTTCGCGTCTTTCGATTCGCGAATCTTGCCCACAACAATTGCGCCTTCTTCGCCGGAGTTGTTTACAATCTGGCGCAGAGGCTCTTCCAAAGCGCGCTTTACGATCTCAACGCCAGTACGTTCATCTTCGTTCTTGAGTTTGAGCTCGTCGAGAGCGGCCGCGCAACGAACCAGGGCAACACCGCCGCCGGGGACAATGCCTTCTTCCACGGCTGCGCGCGTTGCATGCATGGCGTCTTCCACGCGGGCTTTCTTTTCCTTCATTTCGGTTTCGGTTGCGGCGCCCACTTTGATCACGGCAACGCCACCCACCAGCTTGGCCAGCCGCTCCTGGAGCTTCTCGCGGTCGTAGTCGCTGGTGACATTTTCGATCTGTCCGCGAATTTCCTTAACGCGGCCTTCAATTTCTGCACCTTTGCCCTTGCCTTCCACGAGCGTGGTGTTGTCCTTGTCGATGGTGACTTTCTTGGCGCGGCCAAGGTCGCTCAGCTGAACGCCTTCCAGCTTCAGGCCGAGGTCTTCCGTGATTGCCTTTCCACCGGTCAGGATGGCAATATCCTGCAGCATGGCCTTGCGGCGATCGCCGAAGCCAGGCGCCTTCACCGCGCAAACCTGCAGCGTGCCGCGCAGCTTGTTGACTACCAGAGTAGCCAGAGCTTCGCCATCAACATCTTCCGCGATGATCAACAGCGGACGTCCCTGCTTCGCCACCTGTTCAAGAACAGGGAGCAGGTCCTTCATGCTGCTGATTTTCTTTTCGTTAATAAGGATGTAAGCGTCGTCAAGAGCGGCTTCCATGCGCTCGGGGTCGGTCACAAAGTAGGGGGAGAGATAGCCGCGGTCAAACTGCATTCCTTCCACGACTTCCAGAAGGGTTTCCATGGTCCGGGATTCTTCCACCGTGATCACGCCGTCTTTGCCAACCTTCTTCATGGCTTCGGCAATGATCCGTCCGATGGTCTCATCATTGTTGGCGGAAATGGTGCCCACCTGGGCGATCATGTCGCCGCTGACGGGCTTTGAGAGCCCATCCAGGAAGCCCTTGCTGCGCTCGCCGTCTTTGCCCAGAGCGCCGCAAATAGTGTTCACGGCGCGCTCGATGCCGCGTTTGAGGGCCATCGGATTCGCGCCGGCAGCAACTGTCTTCACGCCATCACGATAGATCGCCTGAGCCAGAACGGTAGCGGTCGTGGTGCCGTCACCAGCGACATCGCTCGTCTTGCTGGCCACTTCGCGCACCATCTGGGCGCCCATGTTTTCCAGGGTGTCACCCAGTTCAATTTCTTTGGCCACCGTCACACCGTCCTTGGTGATGACCGGGGAACCGAATTTCTTGTTGATAACAACGTTGCGTCCCTTGGGGCCCAGCGTTACCTTCACTGCATCGGCCAGGACGTTGACACCACGCAGAATTGCCTGGCGCGACTCTTCACCGTGCACAATCAACTTTGGCATTGCTCATATCTCCTATCAAAATTCTTTCCGCAATAGTGCGGACTTCAGAACCTGTTTTGTTCGCTTCTCAGAAGCTCAATATTTGCGGGCTATACCCTAGCGGCGGCCCGCTGTTGCTTTTTCGCGCTCTGCGGGTTTCGCCGAGCCGCTAAGGATGCCGAAGATTTCTTCTTCTTTGAGGATCAGGAACTCTTCGCCGTCAATCTTGATGTCGCTGCCTGAATACTTCCCAAACAGGACGCGGTCGCCTTCCTTTACCGTCATGGGAACATGCTGGCCCTTGTCGTACCGGCCGGTGCCCACCGCCACAACAACGCCTTCCTGTGGTTTCTCTTTTGCCGTATCCGGAATGATGATGCCCCCGCGCACGGTTTCAGCTTCCTGTACGCGACGCACCAAAACGCGCTCTCCGAGTGGAGTTAGCTTTGCCATTGGAACAACTCCTTCTTGAAATGTGGATTTACTAGGACTTTGTGGTATTTTTCCCTGACGGCTATTGCTAGCACTCATATCCGTCGAGTGCCAATTATAGGTGTAGCTACTTAGGTTGTCAACGCCTAAAACGAAAAAACTTGAGCGTAGAAGACTAAAGTTCCGGCTGGTCGGCCTCTCGGATTTCATTTATGGCAGCAACATGTCTGACTTCATGAGGTTGCAAACGCAACTTAAATCATCTCACCACTGATATCAATTTCAGTGGTTCCGGCGGGAAATCAGCGCTATACTCCGTGCCCAACTTGGATATCTGCGTCTTACCGGTCCCGCGCAGATCCTAAGGCCCTTGGAGTTCAAAATGCGGTTCTTCTCCCCCGTGTCTCACCGTTTTGTTCTCAGTTGCTGGAGTGTGATTGTTTTCCTGGCTCTTATGCGCGTTTCGGCTGTGGCCACGTCCGCCGAGCCCGGCGCCATTGCGAGTCGAAGCCAGCATGACTTGCACGTCCTGATGCAAATGGATTATTCGGCCGCCGTTGTCGCGCCTCCACAACAGGATCTACCCACAGTCGCGACGCACACGCCGGCTGGAAAGTATGATGTCTCCCGAATTGGCGAGCGTCATGTGGATCGCGGCTTAAACATGTACTCCGTGGAGCAGGAGCAGGCGATGGGCCGCCGGATGGCAGACGCTGTTGAACGCCATTGCCGCCTGGTGCAAGACCCGGGCGTCAACCAGTACATTCGCGACCTGGGGCAGCGACTGGTGAGGAATTCTGATGCGAAGATTCCTTTCACCATTAAAGTGATTGACAGTGGTGATATCAATGCTTTCGCTCTTCCCGGCGGCTACTTCTACGTGGACAGCGGACTGATTGTGGCCGCACAGAATGAATCAGAACTGGCTGCGGTGATGGCGCATGAGATCGCGCACGTTGCTGCGCGCCACGCCACGAGAAACATGACCAAGGTGCAGCTCTGGAACTTCGTAACCATGCCACTTCTGTTTTTCGGCGGGCCGGTGGGAATGGCTATCCGCCAGGTGTCAAACATGGCGTATCCCATGAGCGTCAAGAAATTCAGCCGCGATGCGGAGCGTGAAGCTGACCTCCTGGGAATTGAATATGAGTACGCCGCGGGTTATGACCCCCTGGCTTTTGTCAACTTCTTTGAGCGTCTCAAAACCGGCAAAGGCAAAAAGAGCTTCATTGCCAGGGCATTCCTCACTCATCCCATGAATAATGAACGCATAGAGCGCGCGCAGGAAGAAATTGCCACCATGCTGCCCTCACATGATGAGTACATTGTGGATACCAGTGAGTTCCAGGAAGCGAAGGCGAGGCTCCTTCAGGACTCCGGGGACGCGCTGGTTTTGCGTCGTGGGAAAAAGACTGGAGATGAGCCCGTGCTGCGACGTCGTACGATGGATGAACCGTCGCAGCCTGCTGACTCTCAGCGCTGAACCGTAGCGAGGGCCATACTCAGCTGCGCGCACGTTTTTTTCGAGACATCTGGATTTCGCGCCGCAAGTCGCGTTCCAGTTCATCTCTCCACGCGTCCGACCACAAATTGCGCTGCCTGAGATAGCCTTCCATGAATGCCAGAGGATCCTTGCCGGCTTGCAGCTGGCATTCAATGAATGAAGGTCCCCATTCCTGGCGTGCCCGGCGTGTGCTTTCTTCAGCCACTCGATAAACGGCGACCACGTCGTTGCCATCGACTGTGATGGCAGGGAGATACTTCTGCGCCTGAGTCCGCAAGTGAACATTGCTTTGTTCCGGGTCCGAGTGCTGCGCAATTACGAAGATAATTGGAATTTTCCTTCTGGAGCAAAAACTCACCGCGTCACGCCATGAATCGGGATCATGGTCCGCGCGGGCAACACACAGCGTGATCAGCGATTTGCCTAGTTGCTTGCAGGCAAATGCCATTCCTGCCGCAATACTCAATTCCGCAACCGATGTGCCACTCTGAAGTTCGTCAACATCCTGTTTGCAGCAATCAATTACTTCCGCCAGGGTCTTGCCTTGCACCAGCTGGGCAAAATCGCCTTCAGCATTCGGCGCCACCAAATCTTCCTTCTTAAGATGGATGGCTGCCCCTGCAATCATTGCTTCAAGTCCTGTGCATAACAAATGAGAGGGTAAGTGCTTGCGAATCTGTTCCTGGCTGAGGCGGCATTTGAGCATGGCCGCGTAGAGCTTCTTGAGCCGTTCAGCGTTCATAGGAGATGCGTCACTTAATTGCTTGCGACGCTGCGCTGAACTACCTTGGTCCTTCTCTTGCTCTTGTGCAGCAGGTGCTTTTGGATTCGAAGCGTTGGGCATGCGTAAAACGGATGAAGATGAACGTACATAATACATTTCTCGAAGAAGTTTGTGAGCATGCACAGTCTTTTTTGTCACGAGCAAACGCAAATAAACCGAGTCGGCAGAACGGCAACTTTGGTTCCAATCTTCAAGTGCGTTTTCAACAGCGCGGTGAAAAACGGTGTGGAAAATCCCGTTGTGACCAAAGTAATCATGCGTGAATGCGATGTTTTCCACGCTTTGCACTGGATCGGGTGCGAATATGAATTGTTAGTAAAATTTTGTGTGTTGTCGCCCTCAGACCGAGACGCTGAAACCTCTCGACGCCAGCTAAAAATTTACTTATACGTATGAAGAAGATTCGAGTGGACAAACTCATGGTGGAGCGTGGTCTCGTTCCTTCCCGGGAGCGCGCGCAAGCGATGCTTCTTGCCGGGCGAGTGCTGGTAAACGGGCAGAAGGTGGAAAAGGCTGGCACAAGCGTGGAACCTGAAGCGGAGATCCGGCTGTTGGGTGAAGACCTGCGTTACGTGGGCCGCGGCGGATTGAAACTGGAAGCTGCCCTGGCTCACTGGAAAATTGATCTTCGCGCACGCACCTGCCTTGATGTAGGCACTTCCACCGGCGGCTTCACTGACTGCATGTTGCAGCATGGAGCCTCTGAGGTGGTGGCCGTGGACACCGGGTATGGCCAAATTGCCGCGCGGCTCCGGGCTGATCCCAGAGTAAAACTTCTGGAGAATACCAATGCTCGCTATCTAACGGCAGAGCATCTGCGCACAACCGGGGCGCAACTGCCAATCAGCTTTATTGCCGTGGACGTGTCCTTCATCTCTGCTACACTCGTCCTCCCGGCGGCGCTGGAGGCGGCGTTCGGCAGGGAACAACAATCGCCGAAAGAGGCTGTAATACTGGTCAAGCCGCAGTTTGAAGTTGGCAGGGAATTGGTGGGCAAAGGCGGCATCGTGCGTAATGAGGAAGCTCAAAAAAACGCAGTAGAGAGAGTCCGCTCGGTCGTGGAATCACTTGGAGGCCGTAAACTGGATGTGATCGAGTCACCCATTCTGGGTGGAGAAGGGAACCGGGAGTTTCTGCTGCACGCGGAATTCTGATGAAACGAGCCTCAATCATCTCCAAGCAGGGTAAGCCGGAACTGGCGCGCCTTGTGCGTGAAGTTGCTGGCTGGCTGGTGGATCACGATTACAACCTGACTGTGGATGCTGTGGCCCACGAGTTCTGGCCCGACGGAGAGCTGGCGGAACGCGAGGACCTGGCGGATAAGAGGCCGGACTTTGTCGTCGTCCTCGGCGGCGATGGCACTCTGCTTTCAACCGCACGTAACGTCGCACGCACGGGCATTCCGATCCTGGGCGTGAATCTCGGCTCACTTGGGTTCCTTACGGAGATCCGCAGCGATGAAATCGCAACCGCGCTGGAAGCGGTGGATTCCGGCCGATGCGAGTTGAGCCAGCGGGCCATGCTGCACTGCCGCGTATGTCGCAATGGACAGTGCGTAGCCGATTACGATGCGTTGAACGATATCGTCATGAACCAGAGGGCCGTGGCGCGTATCACCGATTTTGAGGTGAAGGTCAATGGCATCTTTGTTTCGCAATATCGGGCGGACGGGCTGATCATTGCTACTCCTACCGGCTCAACAGCCTACTCGCTCGCCGCCGGCGGACCCATTCTGTCACCCGAGGTCCCTGGATTCGTGATCACCCCGGTTGCTTCCCATGCTCTTACCAACCGGCCGCTGGTGGTGCGCGACACCGCCATCATTCAAGTCAGTATCACGGTGACGCGCGAACAGGCCTACCTCAGCGTGGATGGCCAACAGGGTGAACCTTTGGAAGAAGGAGACGTGGTGGAGTGCCGCAAGTCTGAGTTCACCGTGAAGCTTTTCAAGTTTCCAGACCGCTCATTTTTTCACGTGCTGCGCACCAAATTGAAGTGGGGCGAAAGGTAGATTGCGAGATATGACAGTGTGGAGAGTACGCGCACCCATTCTGGCTTTAGCCTTTTTCTGTTGCATCCGCATTGCAGCCCAGAATAAGCCGTCGGCTGATCTCATCATCACCAACGCCAAAATATGGACAGTTGACAAAGCCCGTCCACAGGCGGAAGCGCTGGCTATTGTGGGCGAGCGGATAGTGGCCGTGGGGTCGGCGGCCGAAATGGATGTCTGGCATGGCCCGCAGACGAAAGTAGTGGATGCTCAAGGTCGCTTGCTTCTCCCCGGTTTCAATGATGCCCACCTTCATTTTGTTGACGGTGGAGAGCATCTCCAGGAAGTGCAGTTGAAGGACACGACCACCCCGCAGGAGTTCGCTGAGCGCATCGCGCAGCGGACAAAGAAAACACCTAAAGGGGAATGGGTGACAGGAGGGGACTGGGACGAGCAAAAGTGGTCGCCTCCGGAGTTGCCAACGCGCGAACTGATTGATTCGGTTACGCCGAGTACGCCGGTGTTCGTCAATCGTTACGACGGGCATGAATCGCTGGCGAACTCAGTTGCTCTGCAGTTGGCAAATATAACTTCAAAAACTCCGGACCCGCCTGGGGGAGAAATTATCCGCGATGCGCAGGGAAATCCTACTGGCGTTTTGCGCGACGCGGCCCAGGACCTTGTGGCCAAGGTGATGCCTTCCATGTCGCATGCCCGTCGCATGCGCGCCATCCGGCAGGCCATGGATTATGCGGCCTCTCTCGGCGTGACCAGCGTTCAGGACATGAATCCGTCCTACGATGACGTGAAGGCCTATTCCGAACTGCAGGAGAAAAGCCAACTGACCCTCCGCATTTATGTGGCGCCCATGGAAACGGAGTGGAAAGACCAGGCCAAGATTGGTATCCGCCATGCTTTCGGCACTCCGCTGTTGCGAATGGGAGCGGTCAAAGGCTATGCGGACGGTTCGCTGGGTTCCGAGACGGCATATTTTTTTGATGCCTACACAGACAATCCTAAAACTCACGGACTGCTGAGCGCGGAGATGCATCCGCCCTCGGCAATGCTGCAGCGGCTCAGGTCAGCTGATGCAGCCGGGCTCCAGATTTGTATCCATGCAATCGGCGATCGTGCCATCTCCATGACCCTGGATATGTTTGAGCAGATTGAAAAGTTAAACGGCAGGCGTGACCGGCGCTGGCGCATCGAACATTCTCAGCACATGGCCGCCAAAGACTTTGCCCGGTATGCGCAGCTGAATGTGATTGCGTCCGTGCAGCCGTACCATGCCATTGACGACGGTCGCTGGGCGGAAAAGAGGATTGGTCCTGAGCGCATCAAGCGGACTTATGCTTTTCGCACGTTTCTTGAAAATGGTGTGCGACTGGCATTCGGGACAGACTGGTCCGTGGCGCCGTTGAGCCCAATGTGGACAATCTACGCCGCAGTAACTCGCGCGACGCTGGATGGAAAAAATCCCGACGGCTGGATTCCCGAACAGAAATTGACAGTGGCTGAAGCTGTTGAGGCTTACACCATGGGATCCGCCTACGCGGAGTTTCAGGAAAAAGATAAAGGTTCAATCACAGCTGGAAAGTTGGCGGACTTTGTGGTCCTGAGCGATGACATCTTTCACATCCCGCCCTCACAGATCAAGAACGTGAAAGTCGAGGCGACATATCTTGGAGGAAAGCTGGTTTACGGCGGCATCGAGTAAACGAACTCCAGTTTTGCGCGAAACTTAATCTTTTGATTCCGTCCCAGTGTTTCCCGTCACCTGCACGGATTGGGCAGTGTACTGGCTGCCCTCGAAGATGGCGACAATCTTTACCGGCGTCCCCACTGAGAGATTGCCTGCTTCTGCCGTGTTGTGCTGTGAGAAGTGAATGTCATAAGTCTTGCCATCAATATTCTGAACTGCCAGCAGTCCGCGGTGCATATCGAGGTAGGTCACTTTACCCACGAATGTGAAAGCCGCGCCGGGCATGGCTATTACCGTAATCTGCCGGGCGATACCGCGGTAGCCACTCTGTGCGGAGAACTTTACGTGCACCAGCGCCCCGGGCTTGACTGAAGCCAGTGTAATGGGCGTGTTGCCGTTGGTGATCAGTGTCTCTTTATCAATGCCAAAATGTACCGGCACAGAATTAATGTTATCGCGCAGGCTAAGTTGCCCGTGCTCTGTATCGACTGATGTTATCTGGCCGCTGGCATCCGCGGGAGGCGCCGTGACGCCCACCCTGATGTTGCGCGCAAGAATGTCATGGTTGGCGGGATCAAGCATGGTGTCCACGTAGACCCGCTCGCCTTTTTTCAGTGCCAGTTGCGTGGTCTCGGCGCCGTTGCGGAAGATGTGTGTCCGCTCATCGAAAGAGACTTTCCAGTGGCCACCTCCGAACACATTGACCACCATGCGGTTGCGGATACGATCTACGCTTCGAATGGTCCCACCCACCAGCGTGGTACCGCCGGAAGGGAACGGTGGCGGATCAAGTATAGGATCATGGCCGTTCGTAGA
>DASUBD010000020.1:0-3952 GCA_035763445.1 Candidatus Angelobacter sp. | reverse complement strand
GTGCGGTCCCCACTTCCGGGCATTCAAAAGAGCACGGTGGACCAGCACGCGCAGATATTCGCGGTTGACCCCCAGCTCGCGGCAGATTTCATCTTTGGGCTTCTCATCAAGGAAAACAGCCGTAAGAAGTTTGCGGTCCTTTTCGTTGAGCTTGTCCATGACGGCTTGCACCGCCTTTTTCATTTCGGCGTGCTTCACAGCGTCTTCGGCGGACTCGCGGTGGTCTGGCAATTCCGGGAATTCCTCACAATCTTCATCAAGGCGTCTTTTCACGCCCCGCCAGTGTTCTTTGATTACAAATTCGCAAACACCGTAGACGTACCCCGGCAGGCTCTCAGGTTTTTCGATGCTGTCCTGGTCAACCGCGGTCAATACACGCAGGAGGGTCTCCTGCCGGATGTCGTCCATGTCAGTGTCATTGAACCGGGCGGCGCGCAGCTTGAACTTCAGCGCGCGATTGAAGTGGTGCGCAAAATGCGCCAGCGTCTCAGGATCACGCTGCTTGAGCCGTGTAAGGTAGCCTAGATCAAAGAGTTCCACGTTGCAAGAATGCGAACAGTATACCTGAGTGGCTGTCGCTGTCCTGCCATGAACCCCATGGGTTGATAGGGTCACCGGCCTTCGCAATAAAACGTTTCTTACGCGATATCTGTGCCGGTTTTGAGCTGGTTTTGCCATGGTTCGTTCTGAATTCCCCCAGGTTTCGCCCGGCAACCCCGGGGCGATGGGACCTCCAAAAGAACCGCCGGTTGGAATGCATGGCCGCCTGCAGCGCCTGCAAACCCATCGCCGTTTATTTTGGCGTCCTATGTAGAAGTGACACGAACCCTCAGAGCGTTTCACTTTTGGCGGAGTGGCAGCCTAGCCCGGCTATTTGTCTTTTATTTGCCTGATGTGCAGTAATCCTGAGTGCTGGTGACGGATTCAATATGTATGGGAGCGCCTTGCGGGATGACGAACTCGCTTTCACCGTACCTGATGAGGTCTCCGCGGTCGTTCACGCCCCAATCAAACGTGTAGCCCAGCGCTGTCCACGGGTAAGAATGAGGCGTGGCGGTGCCAAAAGAGGAGTAGTACTGGTTCAAGAACCAGAGCTTGTATGCGTTACCCGCTGCTGCGGCCGGTGGGCCCAGTGCACAAGTGCTGGAGTGGACGGAAGGGGAGGCACAGGGACGAAAGAGGTGATCCGGTGCTGAAGGTTCCGGCACAGTGATTTCCATAAAATCTGTTTTGCCGGCGCCCGGAGGCAGACCCAGCCGCTCTTCCAGGCGCTCCGTCAGTTGCTGAGGGGAAACGGAGTGCTCTGCGGTATATCCCCGGCAGAACTTTTTGAAGTTGGGAACCACGGTAACCCAGATATCAAACGGCGCATTGGTCAACCACTTGCCATCTTTCTTGTAGGCGGAGATTTGCACCCCGCGCATCCACGTAACCACCTTTACCGGCTTATCCGGATCAAGAGATACCAGTGAATTGGAGACTGTTGCTGCGGTGGCAAGCCGCGCCAGATTTAATGCGTGAAGATATCTCTTATAAACGTTTCGCAGTCGCTCTGCCTCCTGCAGGGCGGGAACACAAACGTGGGATCCCACAGGCAGCTGCCATGGATTGCGGATGTACTGATAGCCCGCTTCGGCGGAACGGGCGTTGGTAGCCAGCAGAATTGACCATTGGTATTTCTGAGTCCCGAAGAAGGTGGCTGACAATGATGGCAGGGAATCAGCTGCTTTCAGCAAAGGCGAGGCCTGACAACCCGGCGCAACCGCGGCCGATGTTTGAGCATGAATGGTGGTTAAGCCGAAAAAGAGAGAAAAGACACAAGAGGCACGTTTGGCGAACATTGAGTAGCGTCCTGAATGAACTTTGAACGGCGAGGATTGTACAACGGCGAGAGTTGGTTTCAGTGCGATGCTGAGCTAAGAGATTTGTGGGCTTCGAGGGGGCTACTGCTTGGGAACGTAATAGCCTCTTTTGGCGCGGACCCGGAACTTCTTCTCGTTCATAGTGATTTTTACCGGACGAAACTCGCCATTGGCAACGAACTGATCGGGCTTGTAAGCCACCACATACTGGCTGCGCAGCTCTTCCTGGATATCATGGAAAGCATCTGCCAACTCCTGAAGCTTGAAGGGGAAAAAAGCGCGTCCGCCGGTGGCTTCCGCCAGCATCTTCAGGTTCTTGTCGCCCTGGTCGGCGCTGCTGCTGGTGAGGTTGGTGCTGATCGTGTAAATGATCACTGACGCACGCTCGGCCATATCGAGGGCTTCCTGGCGCAACACCCGGCTCTGGTTATCATCGCCGTCAGAAACCAGGATCATGGCCCGGCGAACAGGGATTGTGTCGCGCTCCTTGAGCAGCTTGTCGCGACACGCAAAATAGACAGCGTCCCAGAGCGCTGTGCCGCCACCGGGACGAATCACCTGTATACCGCGGGTGAGCCGATCAAGATCGCCGGTAAAGTCCTGGGTCAGGTCCGGGACCTCGTCAAAGGCCAGCACAAAGGCCCTGTCACTGCGCGGACGAATGATCTGCTGGAGAAACTCAATGGCAGCCTGCTGCTCAAACTGAAAACGGTCGCGGATGGAGTTGCTGGCGTCAATCAGCAGGCCCACGCGCAGAGGCAGGTCTGTTTCCGCTTCAAAATGGGTGATCTGCTTGGGCGGCAGATTGTTGTCCAGGATCTTGAACTGTTCTTCTTTTAGATCACGGATGAACTTGCCATGTTTGTCGGTGACCGTGAAGATCAAGTTCACTTCATCTGTGTGAGTTCGAAAAACCGGGATCTGCCCTTTGTCCGGTGAACCGCTTGACGAAGACGAATCGGAGGCCACGGCTGCTGCCGGACTGGGTGAAGCCTGCACAGGGGGTGGCTGCACTGATCCTGGCAACGCGGGATCTTTCTGTGCGGCGGCCAGGCCGCTGAAAATGGTGATTGCCAGAAAGGGGGCAGCGAGTCTCATGGGGGACAGAGACAATTATAGCTTTCCGGGCTGCTGCGGACGCCCAAATTGTGCCGGAAAAAGCAGAAAGCCCGGTGTTTCCGGGCTTCCCAGGTTTGGCCTTAAAAAAATCCCTCTAACGCGGCACGTAATAGCCTCTTTTTGCCCTCACATGCAGGTGCTTGTTATCAGCAGTGATCTGGATGGGACGATACTGTCCGCCGGCCTGGAACTCTGAAGGCTTGTACGAAATTGAATACTGGCTGCGGAGTTCTTCCCTGATGCTGTGGAAGGCATCCGTCAGGTCGTGCAGCTTGGCCGGGAAAAACGCCCTTCCTCCGGTGGCTTCCGCCAGCATCTTCAGGTTGCGATCGCCGGTATCCAGAATGTTGCTCAGGTTGGTACTGATGGTGTAAATGATCACGCCGGAGCGCTGTGCCATGTCATAGGCCTGCTGGCGGGTGACTCGGCTCTGGTTGTCATCACCATCGGAAACCACCACAAGGGCCTTGCGCAGTGTGCGATTATTGCCATCTTCATTCTGCTTGAGCAGCTTGTCTTTGCAAGCCACATAGACGGCATCCCACAAAGCCGTGCCTCCACCCGGACGGATTACGCTAATTCCCTCACTCAGCTTGTTCATGTCGCTGGTGAAGTCCTGTGTGAGGTTTGATCCTTCATCAAAGCCGATCACAAAAGCCAGATCCGTATTAGGGCGGATGATCTGGCGCAAAAACTGTGTTGCCGCCTGCTGCTCAAAAAGAAAACGGTCGCGAATGGAACTGCTGGAATCAATCAGCAGCCCCAGGCGAAGCGGCATGTTGGTTTCGGCTTCAAAATTCACAATCTGCCGCGGCGGCAGGTTGTTATCCAGGATCTTGAACTGGCTTTCTTTCAAGTCTTTAACGAACTTATTGTGCTTGTCAGTGACTGTGAAGATTACGTTGACTTCATCGGTTCTGGTCCTGAAGACCTCAAGAGGTCTGTCATCACTGCCAGTCATGACCGTTCCC
>DASUBD010000019.1:0-8094 GCA_035763445.1 Candidatus Angelobacter sp. | reverse complement strand
TGTTCGCGGATAAAGCGCCGCAGATACGGCCCAATCTGGCTGGGTGCATCAAAACCCGCAGCTTTGGCCGCCGCTTCCTGGTCTTTTGCGGGGACGTCAGCGCTTTCGGCGTAGTGCTTTAGATCGCGGAAGACACCAATGGTGAAGATGTCCCAGGCCGCGCCCTGGTCGCGGACAAATATGAAGTTTTCCGGCTCTTTGATGGCTTTAGCGTAAGCATTTTCCATCTCGCGCTCTTTGAGCAGATCAGCAAATTGACCGGGCAGGGAGATGAACATCTCCACGTGAAAGAAGGCACCCTCTGCAAATGATTTGCGTATCTCAGAGACAGGCGGTCCGTAGACGAACAGATCCTCCTGCCAGGCAATCTCTTCCGGCAACTGCTTTGCGCTCTTCCCTTCCGCCCTGGTGCGCTTTCCGATGCGGTCACTCTGGTAGTACTCGGCGTAGCTTCCCATGGGATAAAGAATCATCAAGTCCCAGTGGTCACCCTGGCTGTGGCGCATCCATAGCGGCAGTTCGTCGCCGGCTGCTTTGAGATCGGCAAACCGCGATTTATCAAGTGCAATCAGTTCAGTCAACTTTCCCGGAGCAGCCTGCACGAGGCTGACTTTGTACAGATATTGATTGTTCTGGCCGAGGGCGGAGGGATGCAAAGCAGCAAAAATGGTGCACAGCAGGAGTGTGATCTTCGTCATAGGTGGTTTTCCTTCAGCAGAATAGACTATCGCGTCTGCATTGCGGTTCTTGCAAAAGGCCAATTGCGCCAGCGTAGCAGCGGATGGTACCTTAAGAAGTTTGCAATGTGAACGATTTTTGATTCGTGGAGGAATCACGAGATGGCGTCTTCATACAACAATAATCCGCTTCCCAAGGGAGGCACTCCCATTACCTTCAGCGGCGGCAAGCTGCAGATTCCAGATAACCCTATTATTCCGTTCATTGAAGGTGACGGTACGGGCCGGGACATCTGGGCTGCATCTGTCCGCGTATTTGATGCCGCAGTGGAGAAGGCCTACAACGGCAAGCGGAAAATCCACTGGTATGAAGTTTTCGCCGGAGAAAAAGCGTTCACGAACTTTAAGAACTGGCTGCCCGAAGACACGGTTAATGCCATTCGCGATCTTCACATCGCCATCAAGGGGCCTCTCACCACTCCGGTCGGCGGTGGCATTCGGTCGCTCAATGTCGCTCTTCGTCAAACGCTCGACCTTTACGGGTGTGTTCGTCCCGTCCGGTACTACCAGGGGGTGCCCTCGCCGGTGAAACATCCGGAGCAAGTCAACGTTGTTATCTTCCGCGAAAACACTGAAGACGTTTACATCGGCATTGAGTGGCAACAGGGAACGCCGGAAGTGAAAAAGCTGATCGACTTCCTCAACAACACCATGCTTGCGGGATCCAAGAAGCGTATTCGCGAAGATTCAGGAGTGGGCATCAAGCCCATTTCCATTACAGGGACCAAGCGCCTGGTGCGCATGGCAATTCAGCATGCCGTGAAGTACAACCGGCGCTCCGTCACGCTGGTGCACAAGGGAAATATCCAGAAGTTCACGGAAGGCGCGTTCCGTGAGTGGGGCTATGAAGTGGCTCGCGACGAGTTCCGCGACCTGGTTGTGACAGAGCGTGAAAGCTGGATTTTGGACAACAAAGACAAAAACCCTGACATCAGCATTGAACAGAACGCGGCACTGGTTGAGCCCGGACTGGAGTTTGCGGCTGACAGCTTCAAGCAGGAAGTTTACAACGAGGTCCGCAATTGTCTGAACTCAATCGGCAAATCGCATGGCAGCGGAGCGTGGAAAAAGAAGATCATGGTCAATGACCGCATCGCTGACTCGATCTTCCAGCAGGTCATCACACGCCCCGCGGAATATGACATTCTGGCCACACCGAACCTCAACGGCGACTATATTTCTGACGCATGCGCTGCCCAAGTGGGTGGGCTGGGAATTGCTCCGGGGGCCAACATCGGCGATCAGCACGCCATCTTTGAGGCCACGCACGGAACAGCGCCGAAGTATGCCGACAAAGACGTGATCAATCCGGGATCGGTGATGCTTTCAGGGGTGATGATGCTGGACTTTATGGGCTGGAGTGAAGCTGCACGGATGATTGAGACCTCCATTGAGGCAACGATTCAGCAGAAATTCGTGACCTACGATTTTGAGCGTCTGATGCCCGGTTCTCACAAGGTCAAGACCAGCGAGTTCGCTTCATACATTGTGGACAACATGGTGGACCGTCGCAAAAAGAGTGCGGTGCCGGAACCACAGCACGTTTAAAGGATCCTGGCGCTTTCGTTGTTGAATCCCTGCGTGGCGCCAGCAAATTAAAAATTGACCCGAATTGCGCGCTCGACCGGTGTTGTTCGAGCGCAGCATTTACCTGAGACATCATATTCGCTGCAAGGAAGGGAATTCATGCGTAAAAAAGTAACTATTGTGGGTGCAGGCAACGTGGGCGCCACGGCCGCCCACTGGATCGCCTCAAAAGAACTGGCCAATGTTGTTCTGATTGACGTGCTGGAGGGCATTCCTCAGGGCAAAGGCCTGGACCTGCTGGAAGCCATGCCAGTGGAGAAACGCGACGCTTTCGTCCTCGGCACCAATGACTATGCTGACACCGCGAACTCTGACATTGTGGTGATCACCGCTGGTATCGCCCGCAAGCCCGGTATGAGCCGCGATGACCTGCTGAATACCAATTACAAAATCATGCAGGACGTGATAAGCAAGATTGTGGCAAACTCGCCCAACTCTATTCTGATTGTGGTTTCCAACCCGCTTGACGCAATGGCCCAGGCGGCTTACAAGCTCAGCAAGTTTTCACGCAATCGGGTGCTGGGCATGGCCGGCATCCTGGATTCTTCGCGCTTCCGTACCTTCATTGCCCAGGAACTCAACGTAAGCGTGGAGAACGTAACCGCATTCGTCCTGGGAGGCCATGGTGACACCATGGTCCCGTTGCCGCGCTACTCGACCGTTGCCGGCATCCCAATTACCGAACTCATTCCAAAAGAGCGGCTTGATGCAATCGTGCAGCGCACGCGCGATGGCGGCGCGGAAATTGTGAAATACCTCAAGACCGGCAGCGCTTATTACGCGCCCTCTGCCTCAGCAACAGAGATGGTGGAAGCCATCCTGAAAGATAAGAAGAAAATCCTGCCTTGCGCGGTCTATCTGCAGGGCGAATATGGCATTAAAGACCTGTTCGTCGGCGTGCCTTGCAAACTGGGCGCGAATGGTCTGGAGCAGATCATTGAAATTAAATTGACTCCTGAAGAACAGGCCGCGCTTAAGAAGAGTGCAGACGCGGTGACTGAGTTAATAAAAGTGATTGGGATTTAGCGGTTGCGGTCTGGCTGAGCTTTGAATTTCTAACCAATCAGATTGTGGATGGCCGGGGGAGATTGCTGTTCTTCCCCCGTCGCGCCAAATCTCTTCAAGTCCTCATCCACCACAGTCCGCAGAATCACCCCAAGATTCCATTCTGAGACGATTACAACCGTATCATCCAGATACAACGACGCGTATTGCTCCTGATTCATTAACTGCTGCAGGCCTGAAGGCGTTGCCACAACGTATTTTGTTTCCCACACCTGTTCGCTGCCCGGGTCCTGGGCCACCAGAAACAGATCGTCCACAAAGCTTCTGGGATCCACCGGCCCGCGTACCAGATCCGTTTTGCCGAAATAGTAGTTGGTGTAGTAAGGCCGGTTAAATCTACCTTTGTCGTCTTCGGTGACGGGGGGCAAGGTAAAGGGAAATCCCACCTCGGCCCCGGTGAGCACTTCGCTTTGCCGTGAAGGCGAGTCTTCAACAGCCTGCACAGGCAAAAGCGGCGCGCCATTGTGGGGGAGCTCCTGCGCGTGAACCTCAGATGCAGCCGAGAGTAGCCGCCCAATCAGCAGCAACAGCACGAATACGCCAACAAAAACTAAGATCTTAACCGGTTCCAATCAGGTCCCTTCAGGCTACCCGTTCAATGCTCACCGAGTTGAGAGTCACCTGCGTTACCGGACGGTCCTGGGCGCCGCGCTTAACTTTGGAGATCTTGTCGGCTATATCCTGGCCCTCAACCACTTCCCCAAAGATGGTGTGATTGCCCGTGAGCCATGGCGTAGCTGCCACAGTAATGAAGAACTGGCTGCCGTTGGTTCCCGGACCGGCATTCGCCATGGCAAGCTTGCCAGGCTTATCGAACTTGTAAGGCGAACCTTTGGTTTCATCCTGGAACTTGTATCCCGGACCGCCCATGCCTGTGCCGCTGGGATCGCCGCCCTGGATCATGAAATCCGGGATCACGCGATGAAAAACTGTGCCGTTGTAGAGCGGGCCGTTACCGCCCTTGCCGCTGACATTGTCTTTCCAGCTGCGTTTACCTTCAGCCAGATCAATAAAGTTTTTTGTGGTGATGGGAGCTTCTTTTTCAAAAAGACGGCAGACGATCTTTCCTTCAGTGGTGTCGAGAATGGCGTAGGTTCCTGGCTGGCGGCTCATGAATTCTTTCTCCTGTTTATTTCGGTGTTGCACTGGTCTTTGGGGCTGCCTTCTTGGCGCCCGCCTTTTTGCTGGAGGTGGGCTTTCCTGCGGTGGCTCCGGCGTGCTGAATTTCAATATGGCTGATCTTCACCGGATCTGCAGGCTGGCTGTTGCTGTTGGTGCATGGGCCCATTTTGCAGGGCATTCGCGCAATCTTCTTGACCAGTTCTACCGATGCCTCGTCGCACTGCCCAAAAATAGTGTAGCCGCTGTTCGGGGGGCGCCTGCCTCCCATGCAGCCGCCGGGATCAAAGCAGGGATTCAGAAAGGGAATCTCGGTTTCCGTGATGAAGAACTGCGAGCTGTTGGTGTTGGGCCCACGATTAGCCATGGCAAGGCGGCCCGGCTTATCAAACAGCAGGTCAGGACGCAGTTCATCGTCAAAGGTGTAGCCGACGTCACCTGAGCCGGTCCCAGATGGGTCGCCGCCCTGGATCATGAAGTTCGGAATGGTGCGATGAAAAATCACGCCGTCATAAAGCGGCTTGCCATGCACAGTCTGACCGGTTTCCGGGCTCTTCCAGTCCTTCTTGCCGGTGGCGAGGCCAATGAAATTGGCTACGGTTTTGGGAGCCTCTTTGGGAAACAGTTCACACTTTAGGTCCCCGGCGGTGGTATGAATGATAGCGGTTGGGTTCGCTGCAGTGGTGGCTGACGATGATTTGGAGGCCCCGGTCTTCTTTGCGCCCTGGGCCAATGCCAGGCTGGAACACAGCACCACGAAGGCTATGCGACGGTACATTCAGTTCTCCTCAATGAGCGTAACGAGCTATTAAAAATGGTGTTCACCCAGAAGTAAAGCCGGTTCCAACGCTAATCCGGCTGGTGATGAGGGCCATTTCATTCCATGTAACCTTTTTTCCGGGGAGCGGTATTCATCCTCGAAAGGCAAAACAGCAGTTCCTGAAAGCAGCTCATGACCAAGGCGATGTCCGATGAGGAGTTGATGGCGCAGGTGCGCGGTGGTGTGGGCGAAATGCTGGGTACGCTGTTTGAGCGGTATCACGTGGCTCTGTTCAATTTCTTTTACAAACTTACAGGCCAGCGCACCCTGAGTGAAGATCTTGTACAGGATGTCTTCTTCAGGATATTGAAATATCGGCAAAGCTACCGTCCCGGAACCGCCTTTCGGGCATGGATGTACCAGATCGCCCGGAATGCCCGTGTGGACATGATGCGCCGCCAGCATTCGGAAATCAGCTGGGAACCGGAGATGTCGCCCTCCTTTGTGCCTGAGGACTATGCGCAGCAAGACCAGCAGGCGTTCTTGTTGCGTGCCGCATTGCTTGAACTGCCGGAGGAGAAGAGGGAAGTGCTGGTGCTCAGCCGGTTTCAGGACCTCAAATACGAACAGATTGCGGAGATTCTGGACTGTGAAGTTTCCACAGTGAAAGTCAAGGTCCACCGTGCGCTGCACGAACTGCGCGAAATCTTTCAAAAGCTGGAAACGGGCAAGTTGCCGCGCAAGGCAGGACCGCAGAGATCCGGGATTCGGCCTGGATCCGGGAGTGTGCAATGACGTGCGAAGAAATCGCCGGGTTATTGGCTGATTATCTGCAAGGCGGCATGGCTGCTGACGAATCAGCACGCGTACGCGAACACATGGAGCAGTGCGCCGCATGCCGGGAAGATGTTGCCATGTGGCAACAGCTGGAGGTAATACCAGAGGAGAAGCCAAGCCCCGAACTCAGCTCGCGATTTAACACCATGCTGGAAAGCTATCAGCAGGGCCGTTGGGAAAAAGGCCAGCTCGCACGCGAACACGGGAAATTTCTGGATTTGAAGGCGGTGGCGGATTGGGCGCGCACTCCGGCACTGAGCCTTGCATGGGCTGCTGTGCTGGTGGTCTGCAGTTTCTTTGCTGGCCGGTATCTGGATCGCGACCGCAGTTCTGCCGATCAGATCGCGCAATTGCGCGTTGATCTCAGAAATACGCAACAGCTCATGGTGATCTCCATGCTGCGCCAGCAATCTGCCAGTGAGCGCTTGCAGGGCGTGAGCTTCAGTCGCCGCGAAAAAGATGCCGATCCCAAAGTGCTGGATGCGCTTCTGCATACACTGCGTTATGACAACAGTGTCGACGTTCGGCTGGCTGCGCTGGACGTATTGGGTCGCTACAGCAATCGGCCGGAGGTCCATCAGGGACTGGTGGAGGCATTACAAGGACAACAGTCGCCGCTGGTGCAACTGAGTTTAATTGATGTGCTGGTGGAACAGCACAGTCCTGGAACTGCAGAAGAGCTTAAGCAGTTTGAGTCCAATCCCGGGCTGGACCCGTCCGTCCGCAAACGCGTGGAGTGGGGCATTCAACAGCTTAGCTAAAGAAAATCATGAGAGTTGGAGCAATGAAGGTGGAACATGCTTAAAACCAAAGTTTATTTGCTCATCGTCATAACCGTGGGTCTGGTTCTTCTGCTTGCGTGGCATGCCAAGGCGTCAGCGACCATGGCGAATGATGGCTGGCAGGATGATGATTCCGACTCGTCCATGAGCTTGCACGAGCAGGAGACCATTCGGAAGATCTTTTCGCTTCCTGCGGCGCACAAAACCCTGGAAGTGGACAACGTGTTCGGGTCCATTATTGTGACGGGCGGTGCGGGAGACCAGGTACAACTGGTGGTGGAGAAGACTCTTCGCGCCGAGTCGCAGGAACGAATGGCTGCGGCAAAGAAGGAAGTAAAACTCGATATCACCGAACAACCTGACCTGCTGAAGTTCTATGTTGACGGGCCTTTCCGCTGCCATTGTGACGATGGATGTGATGGCTGGCACGGAGATCGCGGCTACTCGGTGAAGATGGATTTCACATTGCAAGTTCCGCGCAACGTCGACATCAAGCTCAGAACCGTCAACAACGGCCGCGTGCAGGTGAAAGATGTAACCGGAAACTTTTCCGTTCGCAATGTCAACGGCGGAATTGAGATGGCGAACATTGCCGGCTCTGGTCAGGCTCGGACGGTCAACGGTCCCGTGACCGTTAGCTTTCGGGAAAACCCGCGCGAAAAGTCTGACTTCGGCACTGTGAACGGCAACGTTGAGCTGAGCTTCGTTCGCGGGCTTGCTGCAGACTTTCGCTTCAAGACGTTCAACGGCAGTATCTACAGCGACTTTGAAATGACCTCTCTTCCGCCTCGTCCCGTGCAGGCGGACCAACACAACGGGCATTTCCGCTACCGTTCTGACCGCTTTACTGGCGGACGAGTGGGCAGCGGCGGTCCCGAAATTAAGGCAGATAACCTCAATGGAGACATCCGCGTTCTTGAACGCCATGAATAAATCGTATGAGCAAGCAAAACTATATTTATCGTTTCATACCAGCAATCTTGACTCTCATGCTGTGCGCTCCGTTGTTGCACAGCCAATCACCAGATCGGATACGTGTTCCGCTTACCGATCCAACGCGACCAGTGCAGCTTCGGGCGCACCTTCTCAACGGCAGCATCACGGTTACAGCTGCTGACGTGAAGGAGGTCACCGTGGAAGCTCGCCTCCGCGAAGGCGGCCGGAATGATTCCCGCGCAGAAAGCGGCATGCGTCGTATTCCAATCGC
>DASUBD010000018.1:0-3338 GCA_035763445.1 Candidatus Angelobacter sp. | reverse complement strand
ATCGAACTCTCCACAACGATGGAGACGGAGATCAACCTGCCCTTCATTACCGCCGATGCGACTGGTCCGAAACATCTGGTCAAGAAATTGAGCCGGTCAAAGCTCGAGCAAATGGTGGAAGACATCATCCAGCGCTCAGTTGGGCCGTGCCGCCAGGCAATGAAAGACGCCGGCGTTCAAACCAGTGATATCGATGAAGTGGTGCTGGTGGGTGGACAGACGCGTATGCCTCGCATTCAGGCGCTGGTAAAAGAGCTCTTCGGAAAAGAGCCGCACAAGGGCGTGAATCCCGATGAAGTTGTGGCGGTAGGCGCTGCAGTCCAGGCGGGCGTTCTGGCGGGCGACGTGAAAGACCTGTTGCTGCTGGATGTAACTCCGCTGACGCTTGCGATTGAAACGCTTGGCGGCGTAGCCACGCCAATGATTCCGCGCAACACCACCATCCCGACGCGCAAGACTGAAGTCTTCTCAACCGCTGCGGACAGTCAAACATCGGTTGAAGTGCATGTGCTGCAGGGCGAGCGGCCTATGGCAGGCCAGAACCGCACGTTGGGCAAGTTCCATCTGACGGGAATCCCTCCGGCTCCGCGCGGAGTGCCACAAATTGAGGTCACGTTTGACATTGATGCCAACGGCATTCTGAACGTCACGGCAAAGGACCGCGCCACCGGCAAGGACCAGAAGATCACGATTACGTCGTCTTCCGGCCTGAGCAAGGAAGAAGTGGAGCGGATGGCCAAAGAAGCCGAGGCGCATGCGGCCGAGGACAAGACGAAGCGCGACGAGATCGAGGCGCGGAACCAGCTCGACAGCATGGTGTACAACATCGAGAAAATGCTGAAAGAGCATGGCGACAAGATTTCCGGCGATGAAAAGAGCAGCGTGGAAACTGCGCTGGCCGACGCCAAGAAGGCCCTGGAAGGTACCGATCCGGCGATCATGAACTCGGCACGCGAGCGGCTTACCCAGGCGTCACACAAGCTGGCTGAGGCAATGTACAAGTCAGCTCAGCCGCCGGAGGGCGCTCCGGGCGCGGGTTCGCAGGCAGGCGCAGCCGGCAACGGTGGCGCTCAGCAGGAAAAGAAGAAAGACGAAGGCGTGATTGACGCCGAGTACGTGGACGTCGAAGACAAGAAGTAAGAGCCACAAAGAACGGTGAGGAAGGCGGCCTTCCCGGCCGCCTTCTTCACAGCAGCAGAAGCACAGAGGTGATTGAGGTGAAACAGTTTTTAGTGATGAGAATGATTCAGGGGTTGAACCAGATGGCAGGAATGGTGGCCCTGCCAGGACTCTACACGCTGGAAGCAGCGCAACAGTTCGTCAAAAACGCGATGGCCGATGAGCCGAATTCCATGTACGTGATTCAGGAAGTGGGAGCGGCGTAAAAATCAGGTGATCGGAAGATCCGATGATCGGGTGATCTGAATGCAGTAGCGCTGCGAGCCGCAGAATACCTTAGCGCAGGCCGACAGGCCTGAGTAACTGGAAAACCAAATAGAGCCCTGGAGGGCGAACCCAACAATGAAATATATGAAGCGTCGTGGTCTGAAGTTATTTGCGGTAGCAGCGCTGCTGCCGGTCATGGCTGCAGCATCGAATATCAGTCCCGGGAATTCAGCCGCGACACCAGTCACGGTCAGCATGACCGCGGAAGATCAGGAAACGGCAAAACAGGTGGAACAGTTAGTCAAGAAATTCCTGGCTGACGTCCCCAGGAATGACCCCAGGGTGTTTCAGGAATTTTTTGCCGACGACGTAATCTACACTCGAGCTGCGGGCATTACAGTAACAAAGGCAGATATCCTGAAAAACATTGATGTTCGCGCGGCCAATGAACCCGGAGCCACCTTCGAGGCCGAGGAAGTGACGGTGCATCCGTATGGCAACATGGCCGTGATCAACTTTCGCCTGGTGCAGCATAACGGTGCCCAGACAAACTACTTCCGCAATACGGGAACATTTTTGAAGCGCAACGGCAAGTGGCAGGCGGTGGCATGGCAGGCGACAAAGGCGGCAGATACTAAATAGCAATTGCATTAGCAACTGGGTATTTGGTACCTGGTGTTCCGAAGGCAGGTCCGGCATAGGGATTCAGAAGAATGGCAACGACACAGCAGAAGGATTATTACGGCGCGCTGGGGGTAAAGAAGAACGCCTCGGCTGAAGAAATCCGCAAGGCTTTCCGCAAGCTCGCTCGTAAGTACCATCCTGACGTAAATCCCGGGGACAAGAAAGCCGAAGAAAAATTCAAAGAGATTTCTGAGGCCAATGACGTTCTGAGCGACCCCAAGAAGCGCAAGATCTACGACCAGTTGGGGTTTTACTCAGACAATATCGATCCAGCAGCGGCAGAAGCATACGCTCGCGGCGGCGGTTTTGGCGCAGGTGGTTTCGGTGCAGGTCCCTTCCCCGGGGGCGCCGGCCATGCTGGCGGAGGAGCGCAGGGTTTCGATTTCGGTGGATTTGATTTTTCTGATTTCGTCGGCGGAAGCGGTGGGGCCAAGACCGGCGGCAGTCGCGGCCGAGGATTCCAGGACATCTTTTCCAGCATGTTCGGCGGAGGACGCGGCGCCGCAGTGGAACGCGAACCGGAGCATGGATCAGACCTGGAATACCAGGTGAATATCAGCTTCTGGGACGCGATCCGCGGCACCGTGATGAAGCTGAACATCCCGCATCTGGCAACGTGCGATAACTGCGCCGGCAAGGGGGCGGTTGGCGCGGCAGGAACCTGCCCGGAATGCCATGGCAGCGGTCAAGTGACACAGACCGGCGGCCGCATGAAATTCAACATCGCTTGCCCGCGTTGCGGTGGGACGGGCAAAGCCCAGAGCCTCTGTCCCACATGTCATGGACAAGGGACGGTCGAGCAGAGCGAATCTCTGGAAGTGCGGGTGAAACCCGGTACCCGCGATGGCCAGCGTATCCGTCTGGCCGGCAAAGGCAACGCTGGAGCAAACGGCGGACCTCCAGGCGATCTCTATATCATCATCCGCGCGGGTGAACATCCGGTGTTTCGCCGCGAAGGTGACAACATCCATGTGACTGTTCCGGTGGAAGCGTGGGAAGCGGCGCTGGGCGCGCGGATTGAAGTTCCCACTATTGATGGCCGTTCTCAGCTGCGTGTTCCGCCGGGAACTCAAAGCGGCCAGAAGCTGCGTCTGCGGGAGAAAGGCGTGCCATCAGCAACAAAAGACGAACATCGCGGTGATGAGATCGTAGAGATCAAGATCGTTGTCCCGGAGGCCCGCGATTTGAAAGTCCGCGAACTATGGCAGGAACTGCAGAAGCTGAGCCCGGAGGATCCCAGGGCGGAGTTGTGGAACAAGGTCTGATTC
>DASUBD010000017.1:0-6971 GCA_035763445.1 Candidatus Angelobacter sp. | reverse complement strand
TTTTGCTTGACCGTTGGACATAGCATGGCAGAAAGCAAGGTTGCTGTGGGAAAAATCGAGTGCTGCTCCTCGCAATGCCAGACCTGAAATTGTAAAGCTGCCGTGATCCGCCTGTCCCAAGGGCAACACCGGATTTTGCTGGCATTCCCGCATCTGAACGTGTAAGGATTTTTAGTCGCCCGGACGAGTAGCGAGCCCGATGCATACTGCAGATCCATTTCTCTTCCAGCTGTTCTTCATCTTCGTTTGGGCGAAGCTGTTTGGGGAGGTTTTTGAGCGTCTCCATGTGCCTGC
Organism: Candidatus Angelobacter sp.; assembly: GCA_035763445.1. Taxonomy (GTDB): domain Bacteria; phylum Acidobacteriota; class Terriglobia; order Terriglobales; family Acidobacteriaceae; genus Angelobacter. The sequence continues at coordinate 6,677 of DASUBD010000017.1, read as the reverse complement.
AGTGCTGGGCGAGATCCTGGCCGGCGTTCTGGTGGGCCCCTATGGCGCTGCTCTGGTGGTGCCCAGCGATGCGATCTATGCTGTCGCCCAGATCGGCGCAATCTTCCTCCTGTTTACCGTTGGACTTGAAACCAAGCCGAAAGAGCTTTTGCAGGTCGGGCGAACTTCACTCTACGTGGCTCTGGCGGGAATAGCTGCACCTTTTGTGCTCGGCTTTGGCTACATGATGCTGGTCCGAGGCTCCGCCCATGAAGCCACCTTTGTAGCAGCCGCCATGGTGGCCACCAGCGTAGGAATTACCGCGCGCGTGCTCGGCGACATGCACGTGCTGCAGACTCTGCCCGCCCGGATCATCCTTGGCGCGGCCGTCTTCGATGACATCCTTGGCATGATCCTGCTGGGTGTCGTGGTCGGCATGGTTTCCACCGTCGGGCTCGCCTGGGCGCAGCTTATTGTCACCGCGATTGAAGCCGTAGGCTTTGCCCTGGTCATGCTCTTTTATGCTCCGCGCATTGTTAAACGCATGGAGCCCGGACTGGAACGAATGTCTACCCATGATGCACCGCTGGTAATTGCCCTGGCCATCTGTATTGGCCTTTCCTATGCTGCGGTAAAGATCGGGATGGCGGCTATTATTGGCGCGTTCTTTGCCGGCTTGGCATTTGCCGAATACTCGCCGCGCTGGAACCTGCAGCCTCGCGTTTCCGCCATCAACGAGTTCCTGGCGCCCTTTTTCTTCTTCAGCATGGGATCGCGCCTCAACCTGGCCGTATTTGACCGCAAGCTGATGCTCTCCGCCATTGTCATATCACTGCTGGCGTTCATCTCAAAGCTTGTAGGTTGCGGCTTGCCTGTGCTGCGCTCCGGTTGGAAGCTCGCTTTGAAAGTTGGCATTGGCATGGTGCCGCGCGGTGAAGTAGGGCTGATCGTTGCCCTTGTCGGTTTACAGATGACCGCCATTTCCGAACAGGCTTATGCCCTTGTTATTTTCATGACTGCTATGACCACCCTGGTGGCTCCGCCGTTGCTGAAGGTCCTTTTCCGCGATGAGGCCCTCACCATTGCTCACCCCATGGAGCCGCAGCAGGAACAAACCGCTGCCATGAAGTAAAGCTGCCCCAACCCGCTCACGAGAGGGCAGTGGGTATAATTTTCCCTTCATCAAGAAGCCGAGGAGAAAACTTGCATGCCGGGACTTACAGGCCACGTCGCGCTTATCACGGGAGCATCGCAGGGAATTGGACGCGCGTGCGCGCTTGCCCTTGCTGAATCGGGAGCTCAGATCGCGTTGGCAGCGCGCAATGAAGAGAAACTGGCCGCTGTAGTCAAGGAGATTGAAGGCAAAGGCGGCCAGGCCGCCGCCTTCGCCATGGATGTGAGCAACGAAGAGAGCGTAAAGGGTGCGGTGAAATCGGCGCTGGAACGCTTCGGCAAAATCGATATTCTCGTCAACAACGCCGGTATCACCAAAGACACACTCTTGATGCGCATGAAACGCGCTGATTGGGATTCCGTCCTCCAGACCAACCTTGGCGGAGCTTTCTTCTGCACCCAGGCCGTGATCAGTTCCATGCTCAAACAGCGCTGGGGACGGATCATCAACGTGAGCAGCGTCTTTGGCCAGATGGGACAGGTCGGCCAGGCAAACTATTCCGCGTCCAAGGCAGGCCTGATCGGCTTCACCATGGCCATGGCGCGAGAAGTTGCTTCCCGCAACATAACGGTCAATGCGGTCGCTCCCGGCTACATCGAGACTGCCATGACGGAAGGACTATCAGAGGATCTGAAATCAAAGGTGAATGAGATGATCCCGCTGGGCCGCGCCGGCACTGACATGGAGGTCGCCTATGCCGTCCGGTTCCTCGCCTCCGATGAGGCCAGCTACATCACGGGAAACGTGCTGAAGGTAAACGGCGGCATGCTTATGGGCTGAGTGCTCGGGCCAGATTGCGGAGCCGGAACGTTGCCCTTACGTTTCCTGAATATCCAGAAATGCTGCGAGCCACGAAGAGCTAAAAGCCAAAAGCCAATGGCTGTTGGCCAAGTGCTAAGGGCTCAGTGCGAACGCTATAATAAAAGGTTTCCTTCTCACGAGGTTTCCATGCCTACATCTCCCAACTCCAACGGTTTTCGCCAGGAAAAAGATTCCATCGGTATCAAGGAAATTCCCGCTGACGTTTATTACGGCGTCCAGACTGCGCGCGCTGTAGAGAACTATCCCATCTCTGGCATGCGGGCTCACCCAACGCTGATCCGGGCCATTGGCATGGTGAAGTACGCTGCGGCCCAGGCCAACAAGGAGCTTGGACTGGTGGATGACAAGCGCGCGGACAGCATCATGAAAGCCGCGAAAGAGGTGATGGATGGCAAGTGGGACCAGTCCTTTGTTGTGGATGTTTTCCAGGCCGGCGCCGGTGTGAGCTTCCACATGAACTCAAATGAGGTCATCGCCAATCGCGGCACAGAGATTATGGGTGGCAAGCTGGGCGAGTACACCGTCCATCCCAACGACCACGTGAATTACGGCCAGTCCACCAATGACGTTTTTCCAACATCAATGCGCCTGGGCACGCTGCTTGAACTCGAAAAGCTGTATCCCATCTTGCAGAGTTTGGCTGCGGCATTTGAGGCCAAAGGCAAAGAGTTTCACAACATCATGAAGTCCGGCCGCACGCATATGCAGGATGCGGTGCCTATTCGCCTGGGCCAGGAGTTTGCGGCTTACGGCATGGCCGTGCGCAAGGCTGAAGCTGACATCCGCCACGCCGGCGACTCGCTGCGTGAACTTGGATTGGGCGGTTCAGCCGTTGGCACAGGTATCAATACTCATCCCGACTACCGCGCCAAAGCAGTTGCCAACCTCGCCGCCATTTCAGGGCAAAAGCTCGCTCCCGCCGCCGACATGCGCTGGGCCATGCAGTCCAACGCCTGCATGGCGCAAGTCTCATCGTCGCTGCGTAACCTGGCGCTCGAAATCATCCGTATCTCAAACGATCTGCGCCTGATGTCTTCCGGGCCGAACACCGGTTTTGCTGAACTTAATCTGCCCGGCCTGCAGCCCGGATCTTCCATCATGCCGGGCAAGATCAACCCGGTCATGCCGGAGCTGGCAGCCATGGTCTCATTCCAGGTGGTTGGCAACGATACTGCGGTGGCGCTTGCCGTCCAGGGCGGACAACTTGAGCTCAACGTGATGATGCCTACCATGGCGTATAACGTTTTGCAGTCCATCACAATACTCACCAACATGCTGCACGTCTTCACGGATAAGTGCGTCAAGGGCCTCACTGCGAACGAGCAGCGCAATGCTTTTTACGCGCAAAGCACCGTATCTCTGGCCACCGCTCTCAACCCGTACATCGGCTATGCAAAAGCCGCGGAGATCGTGAAGGAATCGGTCAAAACTGGCCGGTCCATCATTGATATCGCGCGCGAAAAGAACCTGCTCAGCGAAAAGGAAATTGCTGAAATCCTGGATCCCGTAAACATGACCGAGCCTCAAGTGCCGAAAGACGCAGCTAAGAATCGCGAAGAAATTAAAGCCAGAAAGTAGAGCCACTGAATCTCCGGAGAACCTTGCTATGAACTCACACGGCTCGCGCATTCTTGACCAGTTCACCCGCCAGGCCGTGCCATTCTCGCAGTCGCCCAGCGTGAGCAACCAGAAGGCGCTCGAATTGATTGTGCGCTCCGCAGAAGCTGGGCCAGAAGACACGGTTCTCGATGTCGGCTGCGGTCCCGGATTGCTGGCGTGTGCCTTTGCCCGCGTGGTTCGCAACGCTACCGGCATAGATCTCACGCCCGCCATGCTCGACCAGGCGCGCAAAGCCGCACAGGAGCAGCAGCTCACGAATGTAAGCTGGCAGCAGGGCGATGTGACGCAGTTGCCTTATCCCAGCGCTCATTTTTCCATCGTCAGCTCGCGCTTTGTGTTTCACCATCTGGAGCAGCCGTTAGTCGTGCTCAAAGAGATGGTGCGAGCGTGCAAGCCGGCTGGGCGGGTGGTTGTTGCTGACATGGCCCCCGTGCCGGAGAAGGCTGCCGCTCTGGACGCCGAGGAGCGCCTGCGCGATCCCTCGCACGTCCGTGCCTTGCCGGAACAAGAGCTGCGCGAACTTTTCTCAAACGCAGGTTTGCCCCAACCCACCGTCAGCCATTATCGCGTTGAATGCGATCTGGACGATCTGCTCTCGCGTTCGTTCCCCAACCCCGGCGATGAACCGAAAATCCGAAAAATGTTTGCCGCTTCAATTCCCGAAGACGCGTTGGATCTCAAGACGCGCATGCATGATGGAAAGATTTATTACGGTTTCCCGGTTGCCGTTCTGGTGGCACGTAAGCCGTAGCGGCACTTGCCCGGTTTGTTCACCCCTGAATCTTCCTGTTGAGACAAGCATCAGATGGGTTGATGCATGTTGCTGAACTGTGGCGTTATCCGGTCAAGAGTCTCAAAGGCGAGCAGATCCAGGAAGCGCACATCACCTCGAATGGAATTCCCGGCGATCGCGAGATCGTGGTGCTGAACAGCGCCGGCCGGATTGTTACTTCGCGTACCCGGCCGAAGCTGCTGGGCCTGAACGGTAGGCTCGGGGCAGACGGAATTCCCACTATCAACGGCATCAAATGGGACTCAGCTGAAGCCGGTGAGCTTGTGAATCAGGCAGTGGGAGGAGAAGTTCGACTCGTGCAATTGCCGCAACCCCAAGCCTTTGATGTATTGCCATTGCTGATCGCCACTGATGGCGCAACCCAATTCCTCAACATTGATCGCCGTCGTCTGCGGCCCAACATCCTGCTCGCCAACGTAGCCGGCCTCACTGAACGTGACTGGCCCGGCCGGACCGTCAAAATCGGTGATGTACGGATTCAGGCAGTAAAACTGCGCTCACGCTGCGTGATGACTACCTACGATCCCGATACGCAGGAACAGGACAAATCTGTGCTGATAAAGATCATTCGCGATCTTGACGGAACAACCGCGCTTGATTGCTCCGTGATTCAGCCCGGTGTGATTCGTGTGGGCGACGCGGTTGAGATTGATTAGCTAATCAACGAACGAAAATGGCTTTGGCTCTCAATCATAGTGCTTCATTTTTGACCAGGTATTCCCCATGTCCAACTTGAACCCGCGGCAGAGAAAGATGTGGAACCACTCGTCTCGCCGTGCATAGGGCTCCTGCAGTGCGCCCATGTCCTGAACACTCTGGAAATGCTCCCGATCTCCCCGCCCGCTGCTGTGCAGCACGATCACGATTTCGCCCGTGTAGTTGCGTGGTCCCCATATCCAGTATTGGTTGTGGGGACTGATGGCTTTTGGCAGTCCGTATTTCGGACCGAAGAAATCAACCGCCGCAGCTTCACCCCAGCCGTTGGAGAAAATGGCGGTTTTGGCTTGTTCTTCAGGCGGCAGGCTATGGTAGACGCGCGCGATCTGCCGCACCATGGGCTCCCAGCCAAACTCGTCAGCAAAATATTGCGGCAGCGGCCCGTTGTTCTGGTGCTCAGCGCTGCCCGGTGTAATCCCGAGCTTCTTCTGATAGGCCAGATACCCTTCCGGCGACAGCAGCGGGACGGTCAGCGGCGCCAGCAATGCCAACGCAATCACTACCAGAACAGGATATGCAATCCGCGTCCAGAGCAGTCTGGGACGGCAACTGGTCACGCGTTCAAACCCCACCGCTCCAGCCGCAAACATCATGGGATAGATGGGCGCGACGTAATAATTTTTTCCTTTAAGAGCTATAAACAGCCCCACGGTGATTACAAATGTCCAGCCCAGCAGCCGGTAGCGCTTCGCTCCGGGCGCTATCAGCAGCCAGATCAATCCTCCCAACCAGAGGGGAAACAAGATGGGATTCATGTTTGCCGCTTGGTCAAGAACGAACGCGATCGGCCCGCGAGCGACATCGCGGCCGCTCGTGCGCACATTGTGCATCAGTTCCAAAAATGGATAGTGGTTGTGAATCTGCCAGAGCAGATTGGGCAGGGCAATCAGCGCGCACACCAGAGCGCCAAGCCATAAATACCGGTTCTTTAGAATGCGCCTCTGCGGCGTCAGCAGCACACCAGCGAGAATTCCCGCCAACAGGAAAGCAATGGAGTACTTTGTTTCAAATCCTACTCCCGCGATAACGCCGAACCACAGCCAGTATTTGTCTTCGCCGGTGTTGATGGCGCGCAGCACGCACCAGATGCAGCCCATCCAGATCAGCGGCTCGAAAGCGTTGTTCGTCAGCCAGTGGTTAAGTATCAGGTAGAACGGAACCGGCAGAATAGCCAGCGCGCTAAGGCCTTGCGCGAAACGTCCGCCGCCCATCTCGCGCGCCAGCTTGCCCGTGAGCCACACCAGCGCAGCACCGGCCAGCGCAGGAAACAGGCGCAGCCCGAGCAAAGAGTGTCCAAAGAGATGCCGGGCAATCCATGCCACCAGGACTGTGCCCGGCGGATGGTCCACATAGCCCCACGCCATGTGTTCCGAGCACGCGAAGTAATACATCTCATCGCGAAAGATGCCGTAACGCGTGGCCGTGAGCAGATGCAGCAGCAGCTTGGCAGACGCTATGTACAGGACGATAGCCGGCCCCGAGACAAAGCTGCTTTCTGCATGCTTCTGCGGTGCGGGCGTCGCGACGGGCGTTGTCATAGCAGGGAAGTACTTCTCATCAGGGCAAATGGAC
>DASUBD010000016.1:0-17960 GCA_035763445.1 Candidatus Angelobacter sp. | reverse complement strand
CGGGTTGCTGTACTTATCAATCAGCATCTGGCGATAGACTTCCGCCAGCGCCCGCGTGCGCGCCACGTCCATCTGCTCCTGAAACCGCGGATCTTTTTCTGCACCGGCCTTTTCACCGGCATCGGCCAGCGCCATCAACGTGACATATCCGGAACCCAGGCTTTTGAGGGCCGCAGGCGTGAACGCCTGATTGGAAAGGTTAATGGCGTGGACCATCCCTTCAAACTGTGCGCGAGTCAAAACCACCGTGCATGAATCCGTCTTCCGGCCGATGGAAGGCTTTTCCGCGGGACAAATGCCGTGAACGGTAATCACCGGCGCATCCGGCGCTACCGGCTGGGCCATGACTGGAGCACCCGGAGCCACTGGCTGAGCAGGAGTATGCGTCGGCGCCGTTTGTTGGGCCAACAGCGGTGCAGCAACAAGTAAACAAATGAGCAGAGATTTACTGGCCATGGTGAGCACTATCCTTGGCTGAATGAAATAAGACTGCAATGAAGTCTGGAATGTGGCTCATAGTACCACACGTTTTTTTGCATTCCATCATCTCTTCAGTAACTTTGTCGGCCATCGTCCATCGTTATTTAGGGCAAAAACCCCATGCAATGTTGAGCGAATCCAGCGTTCTTCCATCAGCCGAGTCAAGCACCTTTATCAGCCGAGTCAACGCACGTTACCACTGGTGTCAACAGTCGAGTTTTCTTAAGTAAAGTTCAGCGCAAAATGTTACAAACGTTTGAACCATCACGGAGGCGATGTAAAGAGAATGCGATTTTTGACACATATCATTTTTCCGGCACTATTGCTCTCGCAGCTGGCGCTGGCGCAGCAGGAGACGCGGATCGTCTATCTGGTCCGCCATGCTGAAGCCGCTTCAACTGCTCCTGATGCCGCCCTCACACCCGCTGGCCAGAAGCGTGCTGAGTGCCTGGCCAAAACTTTCAAGGATGCCGGCATCAAGCAGATCTTTGTCAGCGACGCCAAGCGCACCCAGGAGACGGCCGCTCCTCTGGCCAAAGAGCTCAACATCAAGCCCACCATCATTCCCGCCAAGGACCCCAACAAGCTGATCCAGTCGCTGCTTTACTCCGGCGGCGGAAACATTCTGGTGGTCGGCCACAGCAATACTTTGCCCTTTGTCCTGGCGCGCATGAAGGCTGGGACGGTTGCTCCCATTGGTGAAGACGAGTTTGACCGCCTCTTTGTCACCACTGTGATTGAGAGCGGCGTCACCCAGACCAGCACGCTGCGCTATTGCGACTGCGGAACTGCTCCGGCCGCCACTCATGCCGCGCCCGCCAGCAAGAAGGGCAAGAAGGGAAGCACAAAGAAGCCATAAAACAGCACTTAGCCGTTAGCACTTAGCCATAAAACAGCACTTAGCCGTTAGCACTTAGCCGTTAGTGAATGTCGAATCCTCACTGAATGAATCGAAGGGCGTTCGCCCCTAACGGCTAAAGGCTAATGGCTAAAGGCTAAATGGCTGGTTCTGAGCCGCTCTTCGCTAAGTGCTAAAGGCTAATGGCTAAGTGCTCGTCGCCCATCACCACTCACCAATTCTCGTTCCAACCGCTCCCGTCCATGCGAGAATAGAGCTGTTATGTCCCTTGTCGTCATCGGCGGACACTCCCGCAGCGTGGGCAAAACCAGCGTGGTGGCAGGCCTCATTGCGGCCCTGCCGGAGTACCACTGGACTGCGCTCAAGATCACGCAATTCGGCCACGGCATCTGCTCGGCAGACGGCAAGCCCTGCGACTGCGACACCGGTGACGACCACTTCCGCGCCCTCAGTGATGAGCGAGACCGCTCCGGTGAGACCGATACTTCGCGCTTTCTCGTCGCCGGCGCTGACCGTTCCATCTGGGTGCGCACCCGCCAGGGACGCCTCAATGAAGCCATCCCGGACATCCAGCGCAAAATCGCCGGCGCGGAAAACGTGATCATGGAGTCCAACAGCATCGTGCGTTTTCTCCGCCCGGACATTTACCTCACCGTGCTGGACGCCGCCACCAAAGACTTCAAGGTCTCAGCCATGGAGTTCCTTGACCGTGCAGACGCCGTCATCCTGCACCAGCGCCCCACAGACGGCCCCGCCGCCTGGGAACTGGTCCGCCTTGACCAAATCGCCTCCAAGCCAACCTTCACCATCCTGCCCCCACCGTACGTCACCCCGGAGATCGTGGAGTTCGTAAGGGGGAAGCTGATGGCGATGCAAGCTAGTGAAGCCTGATTGTTTAGAGCGCAGGACGCAGAGGAGTAGGGAGAAAGTAAAAAAGTACATACCCTTAAGTACTCAAAAACCTCATTTCTCACTGGAAACGCTCACAACTAAACGATAGCTATTGATCGACTAAGCCAAGGACTAATAGCTATATAAAATCACTCTATACATTTACTCCTTGACCTATATTCGGTGTGAGTGTTAAATAACACCCACCTAAGCTACGTGTTCATGCTGGCCATTGGAAGCCCCGCCGCCCTGCGCTTCCTGGAGAAGAACTGTTTCAAGCTGAAATGCACCACACTGCTGCTAAGCAGTGGAAAGGACTTCTCTGTGCAGAAGCGGTATTCGCTTGTTACAAGCGATCAGTATTCTCCAGTCCGTATGCGCCGAATCAGTCTCGGCTCTGCGCTTATTTTGCTTATTTGGGTTCTTCTTGCGGGCGCACAGTTACCGTCAAACGGGCCTGTAACTTATGCGTACGATGAACTGGGACGCCTAGTTGGTGTTGTCGCGGCAACCGGAGAGTCAGCCCGCTACTCGTATGATGCTGTCGGAAACATACTCTCCATCACAAGATACGGCCCCACTGATCTCGCGCTTTTCACTTTCAGCCCGAAATCGGGACCAGCGGGTACAAATGTCACGATTTTCGGTTCCAATTTTAGCGCTGATGTAGCGCAGAATTCGGTCACATTCAATGGCGCAGCTGCAATCGTTACCTCCGCATCCACAACTCAATTGCAAGTGACTGTACCGGTTGGCGCGTCAACGGGATTGATCAGCATCAGTTCACCATCGGGGACACTGGCGAGCACAGATCCATTCACCGTTACCCCTGCCGGGCAGCTCCCAACCATCACGTCCTTTACCCCCAACATTGTTGCTCCTGGCACGGCTGTATCAGTTACAGGCCAGAATTTCGATACCTCTGCCCAAAATGATCGATTGATAGTCAACACAACGCACGCGGCGCAACCAACAGCGGTCACGTCCACCTCTCTGAATTTCGTGACGCCAGTTGCGACCGCTTCCGGCCACATTTCTCTTTCCACTCCGGGCGGAGCAGCCACAAGCAACGGTGATCTGTTCATACCGCCCTCGCCTTTTACTGTCAGTCAGGTTGGTTACACGGGAAGAACGACGACGGGAACGGCCACAACCGTATCCACTGCTGCCGCGAACAAGATTGGCATGCTCTTGTTCGACGGCGCCGCGGGGCAAAGCGTGAGCATTAGTGCGGGTTCTGGCACCTTCAGTTCATGCACATTTCAGCTTTATAAACCAGACAACAGGACCATTGGAGCATCGGGCGGATGTACTGCTTCCGGAGGATTCCTCGATGAGATTGAGTTGCCGGTTTCGGGAACCTATACCGTCATTTTCAATGCTTCGAATGGTTCCAGCGGCAGCGTGGTCGCAACGGTCAACGAATTCCCGGGGGACGTTAATGGAGGAACAATCTCGGTCGGAGGGCCACCGGTAACTGCTCAGAACCTATTTCCCGGGCAAAATGTGAAGTTCACTTTCAGTGCTGCTGCGAATCAACACATCAGCTTTCTGTTCGTAAGTAGCACATTTACCACGTGCAATCTCACCCTCTATGAGCCCCCTCCCACATTACTGCCGGGAGTCCTTGGACCGAGTTTTGGAGCTGCAGACTCATGCGGTAAGCTCGCAACATTTTCCGATGTTGCACCTCTTCCGGTATCGGGTACATATACCATTGTGGTGGATCCACACGCCACTGAGGTTGGAAGCGTCACATTCAAAGTCATCGATTCTACTGATCTGGTTGCTTCCATTGCACCCGACGGTCCACCAGTGACAGCCACGACGACGAATCCAGGCCAGAACATCCGTTTGAATTTCAACGGGACCACGGGCCAAGTGGTTGCCGCAGCGTTCACGAATAATTCTTATGCGCACGGCGTAGGTATTTCTCTGCTAGACCCAGGCGGGAACACAGTTAAACTCACGTCGGCGGGGGCAAATGCGAATGCATTTCTCGATCCTGCAAACTACTGCAATGGCGGCGCGTATCCATGTTCTCAGGCGGCTCTGCCTTCGAACGGAATTTATACGCTGTTGATTGACCCTTCCGGGGCTGATGTTGGTAGCATCCAGACGACACTGTACAACGTTCCGGCTGATCAGGTTTCAACTGTTGATCTGGCAGGAACTCCTGTCTCGGTGGGTCTGAATTCATATGGCCAGAACGCCAGGTTCTCCTTCTCCGGACAGCAAAGTCACAAGCTCAGCTTCAACATGACCGGAGCTACCTTTTCGGGAACCATCGGCCAGGGTTGCCACATCAGTGTGATATCACCATCGGGCACAAATGTTACAGGCAGTCAGAATTGCTATGTAGCCACCGCGTTTTTTGACTCCTGGGCGCTACCTTCAACCGGCACGTACATCCTGGCGGTCGACCCCTTAGGCAACACAGTAGGCGGCGCGACTCTACAGCTGTACGACGATACAGACGTGAACATGCCAATCACCGCGAACGGCACCAGTTACACAGTTTCAACCACGGTTCCCGGACAGAACGCCTCGTTGACATTCAGCGGGACGGCAGGGCAGCGCGTCTTTGGAGTAATTGACAATATTACCGGGTACACGGGGCTTAATTCTCAATTTGTTCAATTGCAGAGAAACGGGAGTGCTCTGATTTTTGGAACAGCAGATGGCGCCACATTCGATGTCTGTGCCTCAGGGTGCACGGTTGAGACCCTCCCCGCAACTGACTCTTACGCTATCTTTTTGAACCCAAATGGAGCTGGCGTTGGTTCTGCCAGGGTTACGGTGTTCACCGTCCCGTCGGATTTTAGCGGTGTATTGACGTCAGGCACTCCGCTCACCCTGACGACAACCACGCCGGGGCAAAATGCCCAGCTGACATTTTCGGCGAATGCAGGGCAGTCGCTTACATCAGTGGCCCTGAGTGGTGGAACATATCCGTCTTCCCGCTGCTTGATGAATATCAAGCGGCCGGACGGAACCTCTGTCGCTTCCAGCCTGGATTGCAGCGGAACCAGCCACTCGTTCGGCCCTTACTCGTTGAATCAAACAGGAACCTACACAATCTCAATTGACCCGCAGTTCGCAGGAACCGGGAATGTGACCGTCACTGCTAACGTGAACTGATGATGGGAGAACAACCAAAATGCTGAAAATCTCACGTCTGCCAATGCGGCTCATTGCCGTGGTAGTTCTATCATTGGCATTGCCAATGTTGGGTCAAATGAAGGCGTCTGGTCAATCGGCGACCCTTCTTCCTGATGGCAGGGTTTTACTCCTAGGTGGATTTGACGGGCACGGACTTCCGGTCGCTGATGCGTTCATCGCTAGTGATCGGGATGGCCGAACCAGCAAAGCACTCCTTCCCAGCCACTTGATCGTGCCTCGCGCAGGCCAGAGTGCAACAGTCTTGCCGGACGGAACAGTCCTTGTTTTCGGTGGTGTAGGGCGGAATGGCAGGATTATAAGCCAGGCGGAACTGTTTGACCCCACAACGGCGACATTTTCTGCCATAAGCGTTCCGGCGGTTGCGCGCGCATTTCACACAGCTACGCTTCTTACAGATGGAAGTCTGGTTCTGATTGGCGGCGTAAATGCGAACGGTCAGTTCCCGGATGATGTGCAGCTTTGGAATTTTCGCACGAAAAAAGTGATCAGCCAGCATGCTGCGCTTTCAATTCCGCGCGAAGGACATGTTGCAACACTCTCGGCAAATGGAACTATTCATATCTCGGGAGGTACAGATCAGTTCGGCAGAGCAGCCCAGGCGGACGAGATCTTCGATCCTGTTACAGAAACCTTCAGGTTTGCGGCTCATTTTGAATCTTCGCCAGGTTCTCCCGGAATTGCCGAATCGATCCCTCAGGATGGCGCTGAGGATGCCCCGATTGAATATCCTATCGCCATTCGCTTTTCCACGCTGGTGATGGCCAATACGGTAAAAGGCTCAACCGTTACGCTGCTCGGGCCTGACCAGATCCCGGTGGAATCGAATCTGACAGTTGCCGAAGGGGGGCGTTTAGCCTTTGTAACTCCTGAGCACCCGCTTCAGGCCGGTACAACATACGTTTTACGCATTCATGGCGTAGCGGACCAGAATGGTTCCCAATTTCCAGAAGTGACTATAACCTTCCAAACTGGCGGGGCACCTCCTGACCCGAGCGGGCTCGATTGGGTGCCGAACTCCACGTGGACGTTCGGTGGAGGAACCAGCAAATTCCAAGAGCTTCCTCCGTTACAAGCTCCACAAGGAACAACCGCGCTTGCCGGGCAAGTGTTGAAGCTGAATGGTTGGCCTCTGGAGCACGTCACGCTGCAAATTGATGCCCGTACTGCAGAATCAGACGGCACTGGGCGGTTTCTATTGCGCGGGCTTACTCCGGGGCACCACGTCCTCCGGATCAATGGCGCCACGGCCAACCGGGCCGGGGCAGCTTACGGGGTATACGAAGTTGGAGTTGATCTGGTCGCCGGCAAGACCATCGCGCTGAACTACACCATCTGGATGACTCGACTGGATGTGGCACATGCCTGGAGCATTCCTTCACCGACCGTTTCGGAGACAGTAATCACGAATCCGTTCCTGCCCGGCCTCGAATTACGTTTACCTCCGGGGACTGTGATCACAGACAACAAGGGCAAGGCGGTTCACCAGATCAGTATCACGGCAATACCGCTTGACAAGCCGCCGTTCCCATTACCGGCAGGTGTTCAAGTTCCGATTTATTTCACCATCCAACCCGGAGGCGCTTACATCCATGTTCCAAGCTCCGGTGATCAGGCAATCGGTGCCCGCCTGATTTACCCGAATGCATTCGATTTCCCGCCCGGAACGAGCTTCGATTTCTGGAACTATGATCCAGACGTAAAGGGTTGGTATGTATACGGCAGGGGGAAAGTCAGTACGGACAGGCTCAGCGTCGTTCCTGATCCAGGTGTTGTGATCTATGAATTTACAGGCGCGATGGTGGCGAGTCCAGGCGATGCCAAGGCTGTCGGCCCTGTTGCAGGTCAGCGACTCCAGGTTGGCGATCCAATCGACCTCTCAACTGGACAGTTCGTGTACAGCAAAACAGATCTTGCGGTGCCGGACTTAATTCCCATCAACCTGACTCGAACGTATACCACAAATGACAACATCTCGCGTTCGTTTGGAATTGGAGCAATGGCTGCCTATGACATGTTCATGGTGGGAGATATAAGTCCATTCACGTATCAGGAGTTAATTCTTCCTGACGGTGCAAGAGTTCGCTTTGACAGCATCGATCCAGGAAACAGTACCGGGCCCTATATTGCAACCTCTTCGAACACGCAATTTTACGGTGCGACTCTGGTTTACAACGATCCGCACTGCGGCGGCTGTTGGACAATGACGTTGAAGGATGGCACCGTCTATACTTTTCCGATGTCTGCCGGCTCGACCACGCCAGCCTGCCAGGCGGTGCTTTCGATCCAGGATCGATACGCTAACAAACTGAGCATCACGCGCGGGAATCATTGTCAACTGACCAATATCACTTCGCCGAACGGTCGATACATCAATTTTGTAACTGACGCGCAGCAGCGCATCACACAAGCGACCGACAATATTGGACGAAGCGTTCTGTACAGCTACGATGGGGCAGGCCGGCTCTCAACGGTGACCGACGCCGGCGGCGGTGTCACGACGTTCACCTACGACAGTCAAAATCGCATGCTGACGATTGAGGACGCCCGGAATATCGTTTATTTAACGAATCAGTATGATTCGCTTGGCCGTGTGAGCCAACAGACACAGGTTGACACAGGAACGTATGTTTTTAACTGGACCACCGCGAATACTTCCCAGACGCACTTTTACCTGAACACTGGCAGCGGGGGCGCATCGGGCGTATTAGTCAAGAATGGCTGCTGGGGTGCAAACGGATTTGACCGATATGACTCAAATTGTCTTGAAGGCTACACGCCACTTGTCTCCCAAGTGGACGTGACCGATCCTCGCGGCTATATACGACGGGTGATATTCAATTCCACCGGTTATGTCGCCAGCGACACCCAGGCTCTGGGGCAGCCGGAAGAACAAACCGCAACTTACACCTACTACTCGGACAATCTGGTCAGTTCCGTCACAGACTCATTGGGCCGCACGACTAGCTATGATTATGATCGCGACGGCAACGTGAAGCGAATCACTCGCCTTGATGGAACCCCGGATGCCGTGACCACAGGCATCACGTATGGCGCGTTCGATCAGGTGGCCAGCATCACTGATCCCCTTACCCACATCACGACTTTTGGTCATGACAGCCAGGGAAATTTGACTTCCATCACTGATCCACTCCAACACACGATTGTCTCCATGGGCTACAACGGATTCGGACAACTTGCGTCTGTCACAGATCCGCTCAACAACACCATTCAGTTCGGTTATTTTGGGGCCGATCTGACCAGCATTACTGATCCCGTGGGCAACTCGACTGCCCAGTTTTTTGATTATGCCGGCCGACTGCTTCAGGCTACAGATGCGCAGGGAAATCTTACCCAGTACCAATATAACAATCTCAATCTTGTCACCCAGGTCACTGATGCGCAGGGAGACCCGACAACGTTCTCGTACGATCCCAATGGGAACTTGCTCAGCCTGACGGATGCCAATCAGCACACTACCAACTGGACGTACGACAATATGGACCGGGTGCAGACGCGCACCGATCCTCTGCTGCGCGGGGAGAGCTTCAGCTACGATCTGATGGGCAATCTGGTGAGCAGCACAGACCGCAAAGGCCAGGTGACCAGTCTCAGTTACGATCCGCTGAACCGGCTGACGCTCGCGGGCTACAACACGGTGGTAAATGGCGGCGTGACATCTTACGAGAGCACCACGGCTTATACCTATGACGCTGGGAACAGGATGACCCAGGCCGTGGACAGCGCAGGAGGAACGATTACGGATGCATACGACGATCTGGACCGGCTGAGCAGCGAGACGACTCCTCAAGGTTCCATCAGCTATGGGTACGACCTTGCCGGACGGCGCACCAGCATGACGGTTGCCGGCCAGCCGCAGGTCAGTTATGCATACGACAACGCCAACAGGCTGACGCAGATTGCCCAGGGCACAAGCACTGTGAGCTTCGGATATGACAATGACAATCGCCGCGCGACGCTGACCTTGAGTAACGGCGTGAACGTGGCTTATTCATATGACACTGACTCGCGCGTGACCGGGATCACCTACAATTTTGGTGCGAACCTGCTGGGGAATCTTACTTACAGTTACGATTCGCTCGGCCGGCGCACGCAGGTGGGAGGCAGCTTTGCCCGCACTGGCTTTCCTGCGGCTGTTGTTTCAGCCAGCTACGACGCAGCCAATGAACTGACGAACTGGAACGGCACGCCGATCAGCTACGACCTGAACGGCAACATGCAGTCGGACGGAACGAATACCTTCACGTGGAACGCGCGGAACCAGGTGGCAACGCTGAATGGCAGAAATCTGCAATACGATGCGTATGGGCGGCGCATTCAGAATCAGCTGGGGACGGCAATTCTGTACGACGGCGCGAATGCGGCGCAGGAACTCAAGGGCGGGACTGCTTCTGCGAATCTGCTGAGTGGCGGGGTTGATGAGATGTTCAGCCGGGCTGATTCGACGGGCACGGTTACCCCGCTGCAGGATGCGTTGGGGAGCACAATAGCCCTAGTTGATGGTTCCGGGAATCTTGCAACGCAATATTCCTATGAGCCTTTCGGCAACACGACGTTTTCAGGCTCTGCCAGCAGCAATGCTGCGCAATATACAGGACGGGAAAATGAAGGGAATGGGCTGTATTTCAATAGGGCCCGTTATTTTTCTCCTATGGTTGGTCGTTTCATTAACGAAGATCCAATGCGATTCAACGGAGGCGATGTAAATCAATACGCCTACGTCGAGAATGACCCGATTGACGCAACAGATAAGGCCGGTCTCAGACGCGATTGCCCGGTCCCAAGCTTGTGCGGCGACCACAGCTCGATGTCTCATCCGAAATCTAGTCGAGGGGATACATTGGATTGGGGAATGGTCGCCAAGGAATTTTTTAAATTTTCGGGTGGGCCCGGAAACGTTCCAACCTGTGCGGGTCAAGCACTGACCCACATTGCAGAGGAGTTTGTTCCGATCAACCCAAGTGGGGCCTCAGTGATTCAAGCGACAGCTCCTGCTGCACAGGCGGTGGCATATAACAACAGTATTGCGGGGACGGAGGAGGCGATAGACTTTTACATCAAAGCTCGTGGATTGACTGTGCCGCTTAGGTCATCTGTTGTTCGCACTGCGATTGCGACAGGAACTGAAGATGCCGTCGCCGTCGGCGCAAGAGCCAACATTGCTGTCCAAACAGTGGCGGTAGACTATGCGGCTCTAAATAGTATGTATGTTACTTCGGGCGAAGCTCGGAATGGCCAGTGTGCTGCTGCATTTCCAGTTTTCTAGCGTATGAAATCAACAACAAGAGACAATCTGATTTATCTGGCCATAGCTCTAGTCATTGCCGGAGGCTTTATATTTCATATGTTTTATGAGGAGCGAATGGCCGGAAGGATAGAGCCAATACCAGGGCCGATCCTGTGGGGACTTCTTTCCACTCCTGTTATCTTCGCTCTCATTCTTGAGCGATACTGGAAATACCGCCGTCGGCGATCGCTCTGGATCATATCGGGCGCCGCTGGCTTAGCTAACATCGCAGCTATGCTTGTTGCATTTTCCTTCGGATGGAGTCCGCCAGTTCTAATGTGGAGCGCTGCGACAGTTTTCTATCTGATGGGCGCGTTTTTCGTGGCTGAAAGAATTCTGGTTCAGAATCGCAGACACTGAAAAACTGGGTTGCGGAGAGTGCAGACCAGGTATAAAGGGCCAATTAGCGCTTCCAAGGCAGCGCTTGCGGACACGCTGCTTCCATTCGAGTACATCGCCGACAAGACACGTGGAGACCAGCCATTTCGCACTTAGCCATTAGCCTTGAGCAAAAAAGCGCGGCGGGTCATTGTACCTATTCGCAATTGATTCGCTGGAACAAGTATGCTAGTGTAGATAGCTTTTGGGCACTTCGGAATTTGAAGTGTCCACGCTCTTTGACAATTTCATAAAAGCAGCTATTGGCCATTAGCCCTTAGCCTTGTGCTGGAGAGGTTAACCTAGTGGTAAATTCGGCGATGTTCCTGTCTCAGCCCGCGAGCCGAAGAGCGAAAATCAACGCCGGGGTTGAATCCGCTAAGTCTATATTTTTCGGGGTTGACGGGTGAGGGAGGGGTAGGCACTAAGGTTACTAACATGTAAAATCGCCGATCGGAAAGCAACACCCACCACGGAGGCGCGGAGACACGGAGAAACCCAAGATCGGCAAATGTCGAAAAGCAAAACCCAAGGCATTCACCGCAATGGGCGCAAAGGCATCAGGCCATCTGGAGATGGGAACATCGGGAACCGGGAGGGGAGCTGCGAGGCGTTTTGGCTCTTGGCAATCTCTCTTCATTCCCGCCCGGGGAATATTCCCTCGGTTCAAGCGGCGATGGCCGAAGGAGCGCCGCCCTCCAGTCCCACGCGGGCGTAAGCAATGTTGAGCACCTGCTTGCTCAGGAGGTCAAAAAAGAAGTGGACGGCATGCACCGCGTTGGTGCGTTCTTCATCGCTCACGCCGGCTTTGTCCATGGCGGACTTGGGCAGGTGGATGGCTTCAGGCAGATCATTGGCGGCGCGGACGGCAAACGCCTTGAGAGCGGTGCGCTGCTCATCATAGTTCGGCGTGCCGATCATGGGCTTGAGCGTGCTCCAGTACTCGCGCAGGAAATCCGGCCATCGCCCGAACGTGATGTAAGAGGTGTTGAGGTATGGCGTGCCCATGGTGCGCTTGATGTCGTCATACAGTTTGCGCGTGGGCTCGGGAGCAAGGCGCTCATCCACCAGGATGGGCCGCGAAGGATGGTTGGGATGCTGCGCCGGCAAAGTGCCATGCTTGATGGGGCCGTCAGGATGTTCCATGCCCTCAGAGACCACGGCCATGGTGAGCAGCAGCACCGGGTTCACGTATTCGTAAAGCTGGACCACGTCCATTACTTCGTCCTGCGCGCGCTGACTAAAGTCCATTTGGATGAGCTTGCTGTGCAGGTCAGGGACGGAGAAGCGAGTCTGCATGCGCTTGTAGGCGTCCGCGCGGATCTCCTCCGCCGCGGAGAAAAATTCGCCTGTCTGCAGCATGGGACGCGCCGTCCTCCAGAACAACGGAAAAAAGCGCGGCAGCGACGCCAGCACTCGGAACACCATGCTCACGTGCGGAATGCCCAGGGTTTCTTTCAGGTCAAAGAAGATGCGTGCGGTGTCGCCTTTGGCCTCGCTTTCAGAGACCATGCTCAGCTTGTTCCGGTTCCAGGGCATATGCAGTTCGATGAGCGGGCGAGCCTAAAGGATTTGAGCCTGTTACCCGGCTTGGCCGATGATCTAATCTTAACGCGGATTCGCCCAACGGGGCCAGTCCCATTGTGGGCCAATCGCGAGACTCACATCGCGCAGCTCAGCCGAAACTGTTATCCGCGAGAGGGTGGAGCAGACCTTTAGGTCTGCGGTAAGGCCAAGGTAAGAGTGGGGCTTTAGCCCCTCAGGTATCAATGGTGGCAGCTCAGCTGCGCCAGAACTGTTATCCGGGAACGGGTGGAGCAGACCTTTAGGTCTGCGGTGAAGCCAACAAAACACCGGGGCTTTAGCCCCTGAGGTCACCGCGGATCACAGCTCAGCTCCGCCACAAACACTTTGCTTCCACTCAGATGAATGTTCTTCAACATCCCGCGCTCAACTCGCGCCGACCTCGCAACCTTCGCACCTTCAGCATCATAAAACCCGGAAACTCGAGCCCCGGCACACGGCAACTCCGCCGACACCACCTCCGCCCGCCGATCCTTTGCCATTCCGCTCCGGTCGGCCACCTCATCGCCAGTGGAACTCCGCAGCCAGCCCACCACGATCACGTGCTTGTCCTTGCGCTGGACAACATCCACCACGGCCTGCGACTTTTCCCGCCCCGCCACCTGAACTTGCAGCAATCGGCTGGGCTGATCGAACAAGCGGTTGAAGAACCTCAGCGCGAACAGCGCCGGCTTGGCCTGACCGCGCACGTCCACCACGCCAAGATGGTAGTTCACCAGGTCCTGCCCCAGCCGCTTCTCGCTGCGCGGAAAATCATCAATGCGGTACCAGCCCGCCAGCGATATCTGCTCCGTGGCCAGCGCCAGCACTTCCATCTTGAACAGCATCACTGCCTGATATTGCCGCGAGTGTTCGTAGTTGTAAAACACGCGCGTGCCGTAGATGGAAGCCTGGTTGGCGCGGAAGCGGTAGTCCGCATAGCCCATCTCGTTGAGCCAGAGATCATCTCCCGAGCCGGCCTCCGCGATGATCCGTTGCATCTCCGGTACCCACTGCTGAAAGATCAGCTCCGCCGGCCCGTTCAGCCAGCCTTCCGGATACGCATGCATGGCAATCACATCCACGTAGCGGTCAACGTGATGCTGCATGATCAGGGCGCGAAAGAAATCGCTGGGCCCGTTTGCCATTCCGCCCAGCACCAGCACCGCCGCAGGATCGGCCTCGCGGATGCGCCGTGCCGCCTGCATCGCCAGCGTGGCGAACTCCTCCGCCGAACCCAGCCAGTAATCCTTGTTGTCGGGCTCATTCCAGATCTCCCACGAGCGGATGCGTCCGCGATAGCGCTGCGCCGCCGCAAACATGAAGTCTGCATAAAGCTGCGGATCACTCGGAGGCTGCTTCCAGAAATCTTTTTTGTCGCGCGCTGCCCACTCCGGCGTGTACGCCACGTACGGAATCACCTGGATCTTGTTCTGCTCGGCAATGGCCACCAGCTTGTCCCAGAAGCGCCAATCGTAGTTGCCGTGCTCTTTTTCAATCGCGTCCCAGCTGAACGCGCACCGCAAATACTTCGCGCCCGCGCGCCTCGCCACAGCAAAATGCCTTCGCACACGCTGGATGGAACTAGTGCCGTCAAAGTAGTCGTCGCCGATGGCTCTCGGCATGTAGTAAAAACCGGACGCATCCGTTCCGGCCTGCCGCGACGCTGCAAACCGGTTCAGCGGCAGCGCTCGCGTGGATTGTGGTTGTTCTGTCTGTGGCTGAATCCGCAGAGACCCGGCGATGAGCAACAACAGCAGCCATGCCGTGCGAACCGATGGGATCATCTGCTTGGAAATTTGCCTTGCGAACGCTCATCCTCTATAAGGCTGTGCACCTTACCTCGGTCCCGTCACCGGAGGCATCGGCCGCTCGCGCCGCGAACCATCTTCTCCCTCGCGCTTCTGTGTCTCCAGCGTGTCCGGCTCGCGTACGAATGGAGACGTCTTCGGCATCGGCCCGCGCACGCCCTTCTTCAGGTTTTTGAGTACATCGTCTTTATCGACGTTGTAGTCGCGTGCCAGCCGGGTGAGCGCCAGCGTCACAATATCGGAGTGGTGAATGTCCTCCGTCCCAGGAAGCTTCTTCACATCCAGCCAGAGCTTGTGCACCAGATGAACGTCTTCGGTCTTCATCGTCGGCGTGTGCGGACCAATGCGGTAAGTCTCTACCGTCATGTCCGGCCTAACCACCTGGAACACGAACTGCCGCTTCGGTTCCGGCATGGCTTCCCACGCCTGCCCCAGCCGGAAAGCCTGTTCTTCGCCTGTCATCTTGCTCGACAAACCAGACACCACCGCCGACGATTCCATCGAGTTCGCCGTCTGCACAATCGCCGAGAAAACGTCGCGCGCCGGCACCACCAGCAGGGAAATGGTCTTTCCTTCGCTTTCCGCCACCGAAACCGCCTTGGTGAACAGCGTCTGCTCGTAATCGCTGAAGATCTGCTCCATTGCCAGGTCGTATTCGGCGCTGCCGTAGCTTGTAAGACGTGCCTCCATCACTACAATGTCTTCTTTGTCCGTATCGTACGATTTCAGCGCCCATTTCAGGTGGTTCAGTGTGTTGTAGTCGCGCACCGTCACCAGCACATTCCCCGGACGCGCCTGCACCACTTCGCGACCAATTACCTCCTGGTGCTCCAGTTGGAAGTGCTCTTTCATCTGCTGTTCCGCATGCCTGAACTTGCGTTTGTTCACATGCTCGGACACAGTAAAAATAGCCATGAATACGGCACTGAAGCCAATGCCGGCGATGGTTGCCACCTCTTTCGTGAAGAGATTGACAACCGCCACCGATACCAGCACAAGAAACACGCTGGAGAGCCCAAGGGGGATTTCCACGCCAAAAATCCTGATGTTCGGGGGCACGCGCCATCCCCGCTCTCCCTTGTACTTGAAGCGCAGCACCAGCATGGCCACTGCGTTCAGTGTGAAGCTCCAGATCACGCCAAAGGCGTAAGCATCGCCCAGCAGGATCACGTTCCCTCGGCTGCCGATGATCGTGATCACCTGGAGCACCACAATCAGATTGACGATCCGGTAACTGGTCCCGAATTTTTTGTGCGGACGACGGAACCAGTCGGTGAGAACACCGTCTTCGGAAATACGGTTCAGCACCCCGTTGGAGCCGATGATGGATGTGTTGATGGCGCCGGAGAGAATCAGGAATCCCACAACCACCACAAATGTCCGGAAAATCAGCTTGAGCACGTGCGGGCCGACCATGTACATGGCCATCCCCGCAATCAGGTTGTCGCGGTACACAGAAACCCGCACCGCATCGGGGATGATCATCACCGCCAGAAGAGAGCCGATTCCGGTGAACACGAAGCTGAAAATTGCAATGATCAGCGCCGCGCGCTTCAGGTTGCGCAGCTTGGGGCTGGCGATTTCCCGGTTCACCTGCGCCAGGGATTCTTCGCCGCTCATCGCCAGCACGGAATGGCCAAAGGCAATCAGGATCCCAAACAGCCCAAATGTTTTTGCCAGGTCCGTGCCTTTCAAAAACCCAAGTGCTTCATCACTGAACTTCAGGTTCTGCGGCACCGGAAACGGCGGCAGGTGGGCGCCGGTCTGAATCACTGTGTAAATGGCCCATATCAGCAGGATCACCACCATCACTGTGGTGATCTGCATCACGCGCAGGGCTTTGTCGCTGGATTCCTCAATCCCCTTGATGTTCTCCCACCAGTAGTAAAGAGTCACAATCAGGGCAAAAGCAGCCGCAGCGTAATTCTCATTCAGGTGCGGCGTGCCATGGAACATCGCATGCATCGCGCGCGGCACCCAGCCATGTGCTTCCGCCGACGCAAAAATCTCATTAATCAATCCGGCAATGTATTGCCCTGCGGAAACACCGGAAATCGGTCCGGTCAGAATGTAGTCGAACATCAGCGCGGAGACGCTGAATTTGGCAAAGGTCCCGCCCAGCGCTTCCTTCACCACGCGATACACGCCGCCGCGCGTGAACATGGAGCAGCTTTCCACGTACACCGACCGCACCGCGAAGGCAAACAGCATCACGCCCAGAATGAACCAGGGCGCGGATTTCCCCACCGCCTGCTCGGCAATTCCACCGGCGTAGAACGCTGACGAGCCAAGGTCGTTCAGCACAATTGCCGCTGCTCGCCAGTAGGAAATAAAGGTGAGCATCACTGAGGTAGCGACAACGATGCGTACGCGATTTGATTGTGGGGGGACCGCTCCGGAGCCTGCTGACATGACGAAAATTAAGAACGGCCACTACAACCGTCTACCGGTTTGCAGGGCCGCACCTGAGCTTGGTTCCTCTCTGCGCTTAAGCTTTGTGGTCACGTGCCGACTCGTCAGTCTCAAATATGCTCTGGGCCGTCTTGATCGCCGTGACAATGATCACCGGCACAGCCCCCAGCATCCCCACGATAAATAGGTACTTGAAGATCGGCAAAATATGATGGACCACGAAATTCACAACTTTGTCATTGTAGTCCTCGGAACCAGCGGAATCAAAAAAACCTGATCTGATCACCGCTCCTGAAGGTATTGCTATCTACCTCCGACGTCACCACGAACCAGACTCATCATTAAAGCCCGGCCACGGACTCCGCTTGCAGGTTTGCTAAAATTCTTCACGGTGCGCAATATTCCAACCAGAGCCTGGACGCTGGCCGGTCTCTCCAGCGTGTTGCAGATACTCGTCTTCCCCAAGCCATCTCTCTTTTTCCTGAGTTGGATCTGTATGACTCCGCTGATTTACGCGTTGCTGCGCGGACGCGGTGGCGAAGGTGAACTGGTGGATTCGGAAGGCCGCTCCTTGCGTCCATTTACCGTCAAGCAAGGGGTCGTCATCGCTTGGGCCAGCGGCGTCGTCTTTTATCTCGGCACCTGCTATTGGATCTATCCCGTTATGAACGGCTATGGCGGCCTGAACGTGATCGCCGCCTCGCTCATCACCATGGGTTACTGCCTCATCATGGCTTTACATCATGGAGCTTTTGGCGGACTGGTCGTGCTCATGTCCCGCCGGTCTTCACTGGGCAATCGACGCCCTCTGTTTCTCGCTCCATTTTTCTGGGTAGCCATTGAATACTTCCGTGACCGCGTCACCGGCGTTCCCTGGCTTCCTCTGGGCAGCGCCCAGGTCAATAACATCCCGTTTGCCCGCATCGCTGAGGTTACTGGCGTTTACGGTCTTTCCTTTGCCGTCATGCTGGTGAATTGCGCTTTCGCCGCTGGCCTGCTGCTCTACGGAAAGCGCCGCATGAACCTGCTCATTTCGGCCATGGCCGCAGCTATTGCGTTGCAGATGGGTGTTTTTGCC
>DASUBD010000015.1:0-4849 GCA_035763445.1 Candidatus Angelobacter sp. | reverse complement strand
CCGCAACTTACGCGATAATAACGGTTTGTCCGGTATACCGGGCTTCCAACAAGGGAAAGGATTTAAGTTTACAGTGCTAATGATACGACTGGCGCGCATTGGTGCGCGCAAACAACCGTACTACCGCGTGGTGGTGATTGAGAAAGACCGGGCGCGTAACGGGCGGTCGCTGGAGATTGTTGGGTTGTATAACCCGCGCACCAGCCCGGCCACATTTAACGTGAAGCGCGACCGGATTGATTACTGGGTATCCAAGGGCGCACAGGTTTCTGACACCGTTGGACGCCTGCTTGCCAAGGCACCTGCCGCCGATACTGCGGGTACTGCCGCTTAGTTTTATTGTTGTCTTCCCCGGCATAAAGCAAGAAAGAGTGTACAGGCCCCAAGCATAGCGATTAAGGACAGCCCTATGACCGAAGCGGTCGGCGATATGCGTACGCTCGTGGAGCAGATTGCTCATGCTCTGGTAGATGCTCCCGGTGAAGTTCAGGTAACGGAAGTTGAAGATGGTGACGCCACCGTGCTGGAATTGCGCGTGGCGCAGACGGACCTGGGCAAGGTGATTGGCAAACAGGGCCGCACCGCCAAGTCCATTCGCACCATTCTCGGCGCCGCCAGCATGAAGCTGAAGAAGCGTTACACGCTGGAGATTGTGGAAGATTAAATCCGGCCAGCCACAAAAGGACACGAAGGAAAAATCGTGCTCCACTCCGCGATGAACAGCATGCGTGATGAGGACTTCATCACCATTGCCAGGGTGACGAAGACCCAGGGACGAGTGGGTGAAGTTGCAGCCGCGCTGCTCACGGACTTCCCTGAACGGTTTGCGACGCGCAAACGCCTGTTCGCGATGAGCGAGAGGAACAAGCAGCGTCGTGAGCTGCAGGTGGAAAATCACTGGTTCCACAAAGGCCAGGTGGTGCTCAAGTTCGCCGGCGTTGATTCCATCAGCCAGGCGGAAGAGCTGAAAGGGTGTGAGCTTCAGGTGCCGCTCAGCGAACGGGCGGAGCTTGAAGATGGTTCGTTTTACCTGGCTGACCTGAAAGGCTGCACGGTGTATGACCAGGGCAGCGCGATTGGAACCATTGACGACGTGCAGTTCGGCAGCGGTGAGGCGCCTCTGCTGGTGGTGAAAGGACAAAAGGAATATCTGGTGCCCTTTGCCGGCGAGTTTATCCAGAGGATTGCAATCGCGGAAAAGCGGCTGGAGATGAAGCTGCCGCCGGGCTTGCTGGATGTGGATGCTCCGTTGAGCCGCGAGGAAAAAGCCGAGCAGCACGGCAAAGATTGAGACCCGCCGATGAAGTTCGAGATCGTCACGATTTTTCCGGACTTTTTTCGCGGGCCGCTGGATTATGGGATTGTCCGCCGGGCGCGCGAAACCGGGCTGATAGAAGTCGCGCTGCATGATCTGAGGGCGTTTACGCGGGACCGGCATCGCACGGTGGATGACCGGCCGTTTGGCGGCGGAGAAGGCATGGTGCTGAAGCCTGAACCGCTGTTTGAATGCGTGGAGTCGCTGAAGATCGGCGACATGGAAGCGCGTAGGGCAGCCGGTGCCAGGGAAACAGTGGTCCTGCTTTCGCCGCAGGGGCAGATGTTTACGCAAGCGGTGGCGCAGGAATTGGCCGGGCTTGAGCGCATGGTGCTGATCTGCGGCCGCTATGAAGGCGTGGATGAGCGTGTGGCGGAAGCGCTGGCTGATCGCGAAATCTCCGTGGGAGATTACGTGCTGAGTGGCGGCGAGTTGGGCGCTGCGGTCATCATAGATACGGTGACGCGGTTGCTGCCGGGAGCGCTGGGCAATGAAGCTTCTGCCCGGCAGGAAAGTTTCACGGCGGCACAAGAACTGAAGGCTGCGGCTGGAACAGTAAGTGATGTTCCGGACAGCACATGCGGTTCAGGCGGGCTGCTGGATTATCCGCACTATACGCGTCCGGCGGAGTTTCGCGGGATGGCGGTGCCGGAAGTGCTGATGGGCGGGAATCATGAGGAGATCCGGAAGTGGCGGCGCAAGAAGGCCCTGGAAAAAACGCTGCGTAACCGGCCGGATTTGTTGAAGAGTGAGTCGCTGAGTAAGGCCGATAAGAAAGTATTGGCGGAGTTGGCGGCAGAGAAAGAGAAAAGAGGTCATTAGCCGTTAGCCATTAGTACTTAGTGAAAGCTGTTGTCGTATGCAGCGTTTGCTAATTGCCAATTGCTATTTGCTAATTGCTGAAAAGGAATTTACCCATGTCACAGCATCCGATTATGGAAAAACTGGCTGCGAAGCTGCAGCGCAAAGATCTGCCGGAGATCCATCCCGGCGACACGGTTCGCGTTCAGGTAAAGATCAAAGAGGGCGACAAAGAACGCGTGCAGGCGTTTGAAGGCACCGTGATTTCGCGCAGCCGCGGCCCGCAAGGCAGCTTCACCGTGCGCAAGGTGAGCTTTGGCCAGGGCGTGGAGAGGATTTTCCCGTTCAACTCCAGGGTTGTGGACAAAGTGGAAGTCGTCCGCTCCAACCAGGTGCGCCGGGCCAAGCTGTTCTATCTCCGCGGGCTCAAAGGCAAAGCTGCGCGCCTGCGTGAAGTGGATACCCGTACACAGACGGCAACCGCAACTGCAGATAACGCATAAGCGCATCGGTGGCCAAAACGCCGGAAAAATCACTTCGTGTAGCAGTCTGGGCGGGATATGAAGACGATCTCGCCGCGATCGCGGAGCAGTTGCCCGCGAATGCGCGCAAGTACGCTCTGGCTGGGTGGCATTGCGATGTGACCGATCATCGCTGCATTCATGATGCGCACGTTGAAGCCATTGGCGTGGTGGAAAGCGGGAGCGGCGAACGCAAACAAAAGCGGGCACTCGGGCTGGTGGTCAGGTTGATGGGAGCCCACCAGGACCGTTATCTGATTCTGAAATTCCCTTCCGTGCGACGCTATTCCATTGAGCGCAACGCTTCCGATCCAGCGCGCGAAAATGAAAGCGGCCACGGCGACGTGCTGGACGACTCCATCAAGCTGGCATCCGGCGGATATGTGCTGTATTCCATGCGCCTTGAATTTGGGCGAATCGAGATTGAAGCAAACGATATACAATTTTCTCAACAACCCATTTAGGTGCTGCTTTGTCTCCCTCCGGCAACTACGCTCCATCCGAACTGTTTGAAGGCGGATACTACTCCATCATGGATGGAGATGGGTTCGGGATTGCCAAGGTGCTGAAGATTGATCCTGCAGTTGTTCACGTAAGAATTTACAAGCAGCATTTTACGCAGCGTCCACGCGGCATCGATCCGGCGAAGCTAACGCTGGGAACCATCCACGACGATGATGGTTTCGGTATGGGGCATCTCCCCTTGCGAACTCAAACCTTCGCGGAACGCGAGCCGGTGTTCCTCACACATTTGCCGGTGAACGATGATGAGCTGCAGGGTTACAACATGTGGAAAGATGCCAATGGAGGCGTGTGGGAATAATGGCTGCTGCTCCCAAACCCGCCCGCAAAAAACGCAGGAAGGTTCCGGTCCCAATCAACCCGGAAACAGGGCTTCCCTACTCCAAGGGCACCATGAAGATGCGGCTGCTGAAGCGGCTCAAATGCACGCAGAAATTTGAAAAGCTGGCATGGGCTGCGGGGGCAAAGCTGGTGGCCGGGGTGGACGAAGTTGGCCGTGGATCATTGTTTGGGCCGGTGGTAGCCGGAGCCGTGATCCTGGAACCAGGCTACCGCATTAAAGGACTGCGCGATTCGAAGCTGCTGGACGAGAAGACGCGCGAAAAACTGGCAGCGCGTATCAAGGAACATGCCATCGCCTGGGCAATTGCAGCCGTGGATGTGGCCCGCATTGATCAGCTGAATATCTACTGGGCTTCTCTGCTGGCCATGCGCAATGCTATTGCACAGCTTGCGCCGGCGCCGGACCATCTGCTGATTGACGCCGTGCGTCTGGATCTCGAGTGCCAGCAGACCAACATCATCCACGGCGATGCGCTTTCCATCTCGATTGCCGCAGCGTCCATTGTGGCCAAAGTTGAGCGCGACGCGATGATTCGCCGCTGGGATCCGGTTTATCCGGAATACGATCTGGCTTCGAACAAAGGGTATCGCTCGCCCAAACATCTGGCAGCGCTCAAGGAGCACGGCCCCACGCCGCTGCACCGGCTATCGTTCGCGCCGGTATGGATGCGCAATGCCGTGCTGCAGGAGGAGTTCAGCTTCATTGAAGAAGAAGAAGCTGAAGAAGCTTTAGAAGCTGCAGCCGGGAATTCGTGAGACTGGCCGCTTACAGTTCTCCTTTGGCATCCTTGTTCTGGCTGTAAGTCACGCTCACGTGCGTGCCTTCTGTATCAGTGGAAACAGCCACCAGCACGGTGCGAGCGTCTCCATCCTGGCTGGCTGAGATTACGCCTCCCTCGCTGCCAGTCGTCGTGGTAGTGAGTTTCATGCCTCCGGCTGTGAGCTGCTGAGAGTAATAGCTCATGATCTTGTCAGGCGAATCTTTGCTGGCGAAGACATACGTGCCGCTCTGTTTGTTCTTTTCATCCACTGACATGGTGTTTTGCGGTGAAGCTCCGGGATAGACCGGCACCCAGCCAGGAGCGCTGTTGGCGTTGGCGCCGATTTTTACCGTCCCGTCCTCGCCCTTCAACTCCACTGTTCCGGAATTTGTGTCCGCGGTAATGGATGCCTGTTTGCCCTGATCGTCAATGACCACCATGGTCTTTTTGGCTACGTCAAATTTGAGTGTGGTCGTCTTGCCATTCTTCTTGTCGCGAACCACCATGGTTCCGGCTGCGTCATTGCTGGAGACCACCTGCAACTCGGGGTTATTCATCACCACCATTTTGGCGGCGGCCAAACCGGG
>DASUBD010000014.1:0-2860 GCA_035763445.1 Candidatus Angelobacter sp. | reverse complement strand
TCTTCAATGCTGCCACTGCGCTCGGCCGATCCGTTGCAGAAGTCACAAAGAGATTTGATTCTGTAATGTTCTGCCTCTCCAAGGGTCTCGGTGCGCCTGTGGGTTCCATGTTGCTGGGCAGCAAGGCGTTCATTGAGAAGGCGCGTATTTATCGCAAAGCTCTGGGTGGCGGCATGAGGCAGGCGGGAGTGCTCGCCGCCGCCGGATTGATTGCTCTCGAAAAGATGCCGGCCCGCCTCAAAGAAGACCACGAAAATGCTCAAGTCCTGGCCCAAGGTCTTGAGCAGGTTCCGGGAATCAAGATTGATCGGCGCAAAGTTGCCACTAATATTCTGGTCTTCAACATCACCGCCACCGGAATGAACACGGCCGAATTCAGCCGCAAGCTGGGCGAACGCAACGTCCTGGCTGCCGGGATCGATCCCGAGAACATGCGCTTTGTCACGCACATGGACGTCAGTCGGCAAGACTGCGAAACCGCGCTGGACGCGATACGGGAAATTTGCCGCACTAAAAACTGAGGATGCGTGCCGTCAGCTTGGTAATGATTCGCGCGTTTTCGCGTTCATTCGCGGCCGATCATTTGCCGCTCTGGCACCAGACGCACACGCACCTAAGAAATCTTTGCCATCACCCTGCGGATGCGGTAGCTTACCCGCATGGCCAACCCAGAAGATGACCTGAAAGCCCGAGAACTGGAAGCCTTGCGGGCGCAGGTGGCGGCATTGACTACCCGGGTGCACACTCTGGAAGTAAAAGCTGGCATCGAGCCGCAGAAAATTGCTCCGCCGGCTGCTCCTGTTTCGCCAAAAGCTTCAGAGGCGGCAGCAAGCCAGGCGCCGCCCCCACCTCCTCGCATTCCCAGCTTTCAAACCGCTCCCAGCTTGCATGCTCCTGCCAGTATCCGCGAGAGCGCCGACCTGGAAGGCACAATCGGCAAGCTGTGGTTCAACCGCGTAGGCATCTTTGCACTGTTGTTTGGAGTTGCGTTCTTTCTCAAGTACGCGTTTGACAATAACTGGATCGGCCCCTCCGGCCGCGTGGCGCTTGGACTGCTTGTCGGCATCGCCGTAGTGATCTGGAGCGAACGTTTCCGCAACAAAGGGAACACGCTGTTTTCTTATTCCTTGAAAGCCGTGGGGATCGGAACGCTCTATCTCTCGCTCTGGGGAGCCTACCAGATCTATCATCTGATTCCTTCCGCGGTGGCTTTCATCGCCATGATCGTTGTAACGGCTTCCACTGTGACCTTGGCTGTCACACAGGATACTGAGATCCTTGGCGTCTATGCCATGATCGGCGGATTCAGCACACCGGTGCTGCTCTCCACCGGAGAGAATCACGAGATGGTCCTGTTCAGCTACGTTTGCCTGCTGGATCTGGCCATCCTCATCATGGTGAACTTCAAACCGTGGCGTCGGTTGTTGTGGGGGAGCTTTGTAGGTACGTGGAGTTTGTACCTGGGCTGGTATGCGTCTTATTACACCAACTCTCAGCGGCCGCTCACGGTACTCTTCGCCGCACTGTTCTTTACTCTTTTTGCTCTTGTGCCCCTGCTTACACCGTTGACCCGCTCGCGCTGGCACAAAGGCTATTCCGTCACGCTTACAGCCCTGCCTCTGGCAAACGCAGCCGTTTTTTTCTTTGCGCTGTTTGTCATGTACTCGACGAAGACCGTCACTCTTACGTGGTACGCGCTCGCGCTGGCAGCTGTTTATCTTTCATTGGCCAGCCTGATCAAGCGGAGAGCGGACAGCGAGCCAGACGTCGTGAAGCTGGTCACGCTCCTCCACATCGCCATTGCCATTGCCTTTATCACCATGGCTGTTCCGCTCAAGCTCAACAGCCACTGGATCACCATTGGCTGGCTGGTAGAGTCGGCGGTGCTGCTGGGCATCTCAGTTCGCACCCAGGCGACTTTTCTGCGCTACTTTGCTGCGGTCACGCTGGCGATGGGCATTTTCCGCCTGCTGGTGATCGACAATTTTCAGGTCACAACACTGCTCTTCAACGCGCGTTTTGCCACCTATCTTGTTGCCATCGCTATTCTCGCCGGGATAGTCACCGCGGGAGATCGCTTTGCCTCAGAGCATGAAAAGCCTTTTGTTATGTTTGCCGGTGTGGCGCTCAACATTCTTGCCTTATTGGCGCTTACCCTTGAGGCGCATGACTTCTTTGCCCGCCAGCTGACCGCGTTTTATATGAGCAATCGCACTCTTGGAGGCTATGGGCCTTTTCAGCAGATTGAGTTTGCCCGCAACTTCACTTATTCGGCCATCTGGCTGGCCTATGGAGCTTGCCTCATGGCGTTCGGTTTCTGGAGACGCTCTGCGTTCGTGCGCTGGCAGGCGCTGGTACTGATTGCATTTACCATTGGCAAAGTCTTTCTGTTTGATAGTTCGTCGCTCGGCACCGGTTACAGGATTGTGAGCTTCATGGCGCTTGGCGTTGTGTTGATGGCGATTTCCTATGTTTACTCGCGTGATTGGTTGAAGCTTTCCCGCCGTTCGGCCGGCGGCTGAGCAATGTTTCATTCGTTTACAGTGGCAGAAATCCGGCTTCGGTCTCCCGAATAAATCAATGGAGTGCGATGATTAACATTCTGGAAGTTGTCTTGAGCGCGGTGATGTTTGCGTCGCCTTTGAGTTATTTCAAATATCAGCGTCCAGTGCAGCCTGCCCAAGCGGGCCAGCAATACATTGCCGTCGACGAAAGCATCTGGCAGCATGCCCGAAGAGATATTGGGGATCTCCGCCTGTACAACGGCGCCAATGAAGTTCCCTATAGCCTGGTGGTCGAGCGCGGAGGCGCTGAGCAAGAGGAGAAAGCTCTTCCCATATTTCAGCAGGCCCGAGTCGCC
>DASUBD010000013.1:0-6305 GCA_035763445.1 Candidatus Angelobacter sp. | reverse complement strand
CACAATCGCTCTTCACCTGATCGAGCAGATCGCTTTAGCTCTTGATTACGCTCACCACGCAGGCATCGTGCATCGTGATATCAAGCCCGCCAATATCATTGTCACCGCTGAAGGCCGGGCCAAAATCATGGACTTCGGCATCGCCAAGCTCGCTCTAACCGAAGCCACCGTTCCAGGATACGTGATGGGCACCCCGGCTTATATGTCGCCGGAGCAGATCAACGGCAAGCTTCTTGATGGCCGTTCAGACCTGTTCTCGCTGGGCGTGATTGCTTATTGGCTTCTCACCGGAGAAAAACCATTCGATGCCGAGACCGTGACCGAAATCTGCGTTCAGATCACCAGCAAGGAACCGCGCCACGCCAGCGAACTCTCAAGCTCTTTAAGCTCGGACTACGATTACCTGCTCAAGCGGGCGCTGGCCAAGGATCCCGCGCAGCGCTACCAGAGCGGCGGAGAGGTCGCCGCCGATGTCCATGATCTTCTTTCCGGGCACAAGCCCAGATCGCAATCCTCTGGCTGGAGAACCAGTGTCCCATCAGCAGCCAAAACGGTATTGATCGCCACCAATCCAGAAAATGCTGCCTCAACCTTCTCCACCAGCAAACCTTACAAAAGCAGCAAACGCAGATGGATCGTGGCCGTCGCCTTGGCCGGTCTCTTAGCCTGCGCAGCATCGGCTTACTTGTTTGTCTCCAGGCGGCCAACGCCCGCGACTCTGCAAATCGTTGGGCAGTATCCGTTTCACAGCGGGCATATTTACATCTGGGTTGATGGTGAGCTGCGTTACGAAGATGAACTCCACAGCACACGCTCGCGCTCGTCGGGTGAATCGCTGGCTGTGACGCTTCCAGTCGTCTCGGGACGACACATTGTCCGGTTGCAAGTGGATGCGCCCGGCCAAATCTATGATCACGCCAGCGCTATTCCTGGCCGCTTCCGCCCTTATACTCAGAAGACTCTGCTGGTGAATTTTGGAACCAGAAATCTGGATTTGGGGTGGGAGTGAAATCAGCCGCTAGTTCTTAGCCATTAGCCTTTAGCCGCTGCTCCAAACTTCAACCGCTCTCACCCCCACCCAATTGCTCGAACCGCCAAAAGCCAAGAGCCAAAGGCCCAGAGCTACTGGCTAAAGGCTAATGGCTGGTTTGCTACAATCGATTGCTTATACCTGCATGGCCCTCCATCTCTACAACACGCTCAGCAACAAAATCGAGGAATTTGCGCCATCTCAGAACAATACCGTTCGCATGTATGACTGCGGGCCCACGGTTTACGACTACGGCCATATCGGTAATTTCCGGACCTTCGTAGCCGTGGACATTTTGCGGCGTTTCCTGCTCCAGAGTGGCTTCAGGATGAAGCAGGTGATGAACATTACTGATGTTGACGATAAGATCATCCGCAACGCCGCACGCGAGCACAAGTCCGTTCAGGAATACACTAAAAAGTTCGAAGAAGCTTTTTTTGAAGACATGCAGATGCTCAACCTTGAGCGTCCCGAGCTGGTCGTCCGCGCCACTGAACACATTCAGGACATGGCTGAGTTCATCCGCAAGCTGGAGGAAAAGGGTTTTGCCTATCGCACGGAAGATGGATCTTATTATTTCCGCATCGCCAATTTTCCTGAGTACGGCAAGTTATCAAAAAAAGACTTCAGCGGCATCGAAGTGGGCGCCCGCGTAGACGTAGATGAATATGACAAAGACAATGCCCGCGACTTCGCTTTATGGAAAGCGCCCAAAGAAGGTGAGGCCTTCTGGGAAAGTCCCATCGGTCCCGGACGGCCCGGCTGGCATATTGAATGCTCCGTGATGTCCACAAAATATCTTGGGCCCGGTTTTGATCTCCACGCCGGCGGGGAAGACCTGGCCTTTCCGCACCATGAAAATGAGATTGCGCAATCAGAAGCGCTCACCGGCCAGACCTTCGCGCGCTTTTGGATGCACGTCCGTTTTCTGCTGGTGGAAGGCAAAAAGATGTCCAAGAGTGAAGGCAATTTCTTCACCCTTCGCGATCTTTTGCTGAAAGGCCACAAGCCCTCTGCAATCCGATATTTGCTTACCTCAGTTCCCTACCGCAAGCAGTTGAATTTCACCATGCAGGGACTGGAGCAGGCCGCACATTCAGTAGGACGACTGCGCGATTTCAAGGCTCGCATTGAAATGGCCAAACTTGAGCCGGGAAAAAATCAGCCCATTCAGGAACTGGCAGAAAAGACTCGTTCGGAAATGAGCGCTGCCATGGACGACGATCTCAACACAGCGCGCGCCCTCGGCGCCATGTTTGACATGGTGCGGGAAACCAATACCATGGCCGATCGCGGCGAACTCCGCCAGGATGATAAGGCGCCGCTTCTAGCTGCCTTGCAGCAGTTTGATGAAATCTTTGCCGTCCTCAAAGACGATGATGCCGCCAAAATGGCGCATGCTGCAGAATGGGCGAAAGAGCACGGGCTTCTCGAGCAATCAAATCTGTCTGCCAGCCAGATCACCGATGAAGAAGTTGAACGCCTGATCGCAGAACGCACCGCCGCCAAGAAAGCCCGCGATTTCGCCCGCTCAGATGCCATTCGCGCGCAGCTTACAGAAGCTGGGATCATCGTGGAAGACACCAAGGATGGAATTCGTTGGAAACGCAAATGAGGGGAATTTAGTAAATGAGTAATTTGGTAATTGATTAATTGAAAATCGGGTCGCGCCAATTACCCAATTGCGAAATTACTCAATTGCCAAATGACCTTCAGTTTCCGCTCACATTCACTGATGAAAAATCTGGCTCGGGCTCTTCCGCGCGCGCTGGTTTCAGCTTTGAGGTGTTGACCAGCGCGACCGACCCAATAATGATCACCGTCCCAACCAGCATGTAGGCATCAATGTGCTCGTGCAACAGGAGCCAGCCCAGTAAAAGCGCCACAATCGGATTCACGTATGTGTACGTCGCCACTTTGGGTGTGGGCACATGTTCCAGCAGGAAGATGAAAGCGCTGTAACCAATCCAGGAACCAAACACGACTAGATAAGCAATCGACTCAATAGCCGGCGCCGTCCAACGAGCATGCTGAAACTGCCCGGAGACTCCGGCAATCATTGCATTGACGAGTCCCCCCAGCGTCATCTGCCAGCCGGCTCCTACAAATATGTCGGCATGGACGTCAAAGCGGTGCGAGAACACGGACCCGAACGACCATGCCAGTGATCCGCAGGCCAGAATACCGCAGCCCAGCAGTTCAAGATGGCCAGGATGCGTGCCTGAGATGATTCGCGGCCACAACAGCACCAGCAATCCCAGCAGGCCCGCAGTGAGCCCCAGATAGCCTTGCCTTGTCATGCGGCCGGCGCGGTAGACCCACGCTTCAATGGCCACCACCCAGATGGGCATCAGCGCCACCACCAGCGCAGCCAGGCTGCTTTCCACGTATCGCTCTCCCCAGACAATACCCATATTGCCCACGGAAAGGAGTGCAACGCCAATGGCCAGCAATCGCCAGAAGTCATGGCGTGAAATGCGGATTTTGCGGCCCATGAGCGCGCAGGCCAGCAGCATGATCGGACCGGACACGAGATATCGCGAAGCGCCGACAACGAAGGGCGGCAGGTCTCGCACAGCAACCCGCATGGCGAGATAAGTGGAACCCCAAAGGATGTAAACCAGAGCAAAGCACAGCACCACTCGGAATTCGTGCTGCTGTGCAGTTGTACGGGGGGCGGCTTGAGTCATGGAGTAAGAACTAATATCAGATGTTCGCGCCCTCTTTGGCGATGCTAAAAATGCAAACGGCGCGAAACCTGCATCCAAATGCACAATAGTAACCGCCGGACGCTGTTGTATTTCGGGCTATAATAAAGGCACACACCATGAAGAACACGCACACATCCTGGTTTCTGCTGCGCACGCCGGAGCGTTCTCTGGCCTGCTGGGTGGATTTCCTTGTGTGTCCGCGGCGGTTCCTGGCCGTGCTGCCCTCCCATGCGCGCGCCAATCTCTTTGCCGGAGATTAATTCCCCTCCAGTCCCCTCTTCTGCGGCCTGCAGGCTGCAAGCATCAACACGTAACTGATTTTCGAAAAGAGGATGACTTATGCCCACTCAGACCATGACATCTGCTGGTCCGCGGATCCGGACCAAACTTCCCGGCCCAAATGCGCAGAAAGTTTTGCAGGGCGACGCTAAATTTATCTCGCCTTCTTACACGCGGTCTTATCCGCTGGTAGCTAAAGCCGGCCGGGGCTGCATTGTAGAAGACGTTGACGGCAACGAATTTCTTGATTTCTCCTCGGGCATTGCCGTGTGTTCCACCGGCCATTGCCATCCTGAGGTGGTTGCCGCCATCCAGAAACAGGCCGGGGAGCTGATCCACATGTCCGGCACCGACTTTTATTACGAAAACATGATCACCCTGGCGGAACGCCTGGCCAAAATGGCGCCCATGTCCGGCCCGGTGCGGGTGTATTACGGCAACTCCGGCACGGAGGCGATTGAAGCGGCCATGAAGATGGCTCGCTATCACACGCGACGGCAGGGCATCATCGCCTTCTATGGAGCTTTCCACGGGCGCACCATGGGCGCGCTCTCAATGACAGCTTCAAAGGTCCAGCAGCGGCGGCGATTCTTCCCGGTTGTTCCGGGCGTGGCCCACGTACCGTATCCGTATGTTTACCGCCGGCCGGAAGGCATGAGCGAATCTCAATTCATCAAGGATTGCGTCAGTTTCATTGAAGATCGCGTATTCAAGACCATTATGCCGCCGGAAGAGTGCGCGGCCATCTTCATTGAGCCGATCCAGGGTGAAGGCGGATACGTCCCTGCTCCAAAGGAGTACATGCAGGAACTGCGGCGCATATGTGACAAACACGGCATTCTGCTGGTAGCTGATGAAGTGCAGTCCGGCGCCGGACGCACGGGAAAGATGTGGGCCATTGAGCACACGGGCGTCGAGCCGGACATCATCACCATTGCCAAAGGCATTGCGTCCGGCATGCCGCTAGGTGTCACGCTGGCCCGCGCGGAAATCATGGACTGGGTGCCGGGTTCGCACGCCTCAACTTTCGGCGGCAATCCGATCTGCATTGAAGCCGCCCTGGCCACGCTGAACGTTCTGGAACGCGACGCCATGCACAACGCAGAAGTGATAGGCGCGCATATCATGAAGCGGACCAGCCGCTGGGTAGAAACTCACCCCATGGTGGGCGACGTGCGTGGGCACGGCCTGATGATCGGCGTTGAGATCGTGAAAGACAAGAAGACGCGTGCCACCGCCCATGACGAGCGTGATCGCATCGTCGACCTGGCATTCGAGCGCGGCCTTCTGTTCCTGGGAGCGGGCGAGAACAGCATTCGCATTGCTCCTCCGCTCATCGTCACGCAGGAGCAGGCAGACATCGCGATGGATGTTCTGGAAGAGTGCATCGGGATAGTCGAGAAAGAACGATAGGTTTTGTTGTCGTTCCCGAAGCGGAGCGAGGGAGCCCGATAGCCACCACTATTACTGTGACAGGCTCACCAAAAAGGCCCTCGCCTCGCTCTTTCCCTCGATGAGATAGAGGTCTTGTACTAGCCCACGGAGCATGGATATAGTAGGGTTCCCTCGCCTGCCGTTGGAGTTCGCTAAGAGTGACTTTTTGAGAGGGCAGGCTCGGGACAAGGGAGCATGCACACCGGACAGCTAACTCGATTCGTTCTAAGAGCTCTCGATTCTGCAGCAAAATTTCTGCCCCGCAAGGATTCAACTCCCGCCCACCTTCGCACAGGGCGTCGCGGCGAAGAAGAAGCTTACTTCTATTTACGGGAGCTGGGCTATGTGATCATCGCGCGCAATTACCGCAGTCCGCGCTGCCGCAGCGAGCTTGACCTGGTGGGGTGGGATGGCCAGATGCTTTGTTTTATTGAGGTCAAGACCCGGACCACACGGGATATTCAGCCGGCTGAGGTTGCCGTAGACCCGGAGAAACAGCGTGATCTTTCGCGTGTTGCGCGGGAATTCCTGCTTAAGTTGAAGACGTCTCCGTCCTTCCGCTTTGACATCGCGAGCGTATATCTCGAACCTGGGAAAGAAACCGCTATTGAGCTGTTCCGCGACGCATTTCCTTTGACGTAAGGACCCAAATCGGGCTCCGCTTCCCGAGAACCCTACACCACCTTCCGCATAACTTCAGTAACCTTAGACTGAGCTCCACATTCGCAGAACCGGGGTAAAATCTGCTCATCCCCCAGTCACAAACTTTTCTCCCCCGACGCCTGCGAGCTGATTTCAGGCTCTTCAGGCTTTAAGGAGTGTCCATGCTTAAAAGATCAGTTGTTTTCTGT
>DASUBD010000012.1:0-5220 GCA_035763445.1 Candidatus Angelobacter sp. | reverse complement strand
GAGGAAGCTTCAAAGCGTAGTTTACAGCACTTGAAAAGCGGCATAGAATGCTCAGTTTTCTTGCTCACAACCCATCTCTGAGGCAAATATGTCCTTAAGACAGTCTGTGTTTATTGTGTTGCTTCTGACGGCTTTCGCTTTTCCGCAAACCAGCCCTAAGAAGACAAAAAAGAAGGCTGCTGCAACTGCCAGCGCTGCAGCTTCTGATAGCAAACCCGTCGCCCGTCCAAAATCGTTTGATATTGACGCCATGGACAAGACGGTCAACCCTTGTGATGATTTCTACGAATACGCGTGCGGAAACTGGCGTAAGAAGAACCCTATTCCGTCCGATCAGGCGCGTTGGGGACGCTTTAACGAACTAGCCGAGTACAACCGTCAGATCCTGCACCAGATACTGGAAAAGGACTCAGCCAACAGCCCCAAGCGCAATCCCGTCCAGCAGAAGATTGGCGACATGTATGAATCCTGCATGGACGAGAAGGCTGTGAACACCAAAGGCAGCACTCCCATCAAGCCTGAACTGGATCGCATTGCTGCCATTTCCAGCAAAGACCAGCTCATGTCTACGGTCGCCTACCTTCATTCCCTGGGCGTGCCGGCAATGTTCGGCTTTGGCTCTCAGCCTGACCTGCACAACGCTAGCATGATGGTCGCGAATATCTTCCAGGGTGGATTGGGACTCCCGGATCGCGATTACTACCTTGGGCAGGACGATAAGTCCAAAGAGACTCGCGAAAAATATCTCGACCACGTCACCACCATGTTTACGCTTCTCGGCGATGCTCCTGATACCGCCAAGAAAGAAGCGCAGACAGTGATGGATATAGAAACCAAACTGGCCGACGCTGCTTACGAGCGTGTCAAAATGCGCGACCCCAGGACCCGTGATCACAAAATGCCGATCTCGGACCTTGAGAAACTGGCGCCGAATTTCGAATTTGCCAAGTTTTTCACTGACACTGGCGCGCCAAGCTTCACGGATGTCAACGTTGTTCCACCGGATTTCTTTCAGAAAGTAAACCCGGTGATTGACACCGTTCCAATTGCGGACTGGAAGACCTATCTTCGCTGGCACTTGGTGGATGCCGCGGCGCCCATGCTTTCCGATAAGTTCGTCAACGCTAACTTTGAATTTTTCGGAAAGTACCTTAGCGGGCAAAAGGAACTGCAGGCTCGCTGGAAGCGTTGCGTACAGACAACGGACCGTCTTCTGGGCGAGGCGCTGGGCCAGCCTTACGTGGATGAAACCTTCGGTCAGGAAGGCAAAGACCGCATGTTGCAGATGGTCAAGGAGCTTGAGGCCGCCCTGGGCGATGACATCCAGAATCTTGACTGGATGACTCCAGAGACCAAGAAGAAAGCGGAAGTAAAGCTGCAAGCCATTACCAACAAGATCGGCTATCCCGACAAATGGCGCGACTACGGCACAGTCGTGATCAAGCGTGGCGATTTCCTTGGCAATGCCCAGCGTGCTCGTGGATTTGAAGTCCATCGCAACTGGAACAAGATCGGCAAGCCACTCGACAAGAAAGAGTGGGGCATGAGTCCGCCGACCGTGAATGCCTACTACAGCCCGCCAAACAATGACATCAACTTCCCGGCTGGAATCCTGCAGCCACCGTTTTTTGACAAAACTGCAGATGCTGCTGTGAACTTTGGCGGCATTGGCGTAGTCATTGGCCATGAGTTGACCCATGGGTTTGACGACCAGGGCAGCAAGTTTGATGCTGAAGGTAACTTCAGCAACTGGTGGACGGATGCAGACCGCACAGAATTTGAAAAACGCACTGGCTGCGTTGCGGACGAGTACAGCACGTTTTCACCCGTAGAAGGCGTTCACCTCAACGGGCGTCTTACTCTGGGAGAGAACACTGCTGACAACGGCGGCAGTCACATTGCTTTAATGGCGTTGCGTAAGCGGATTGAACACGATCCCAGCATCGGCCAAACAAAAGAAGGATTTACGGCCGAGCAGCGCTTCTGGCTGGGTTTTGCCCAGGTATGGTGCCAGAACCAGACAGATGAAAGCTCGCGTTTGCTGGCGAAGGTTGATCCTCACTCACCCGGCAAGTTCCGCGTAATCGGCACGGTGCAGAACAGCGCGGATTTTGCCAAGGCATTTAACTGCAAAAAGGGAGACAAGATGGTGAGCGACAACGCCTGCCACATCTGGTAGTCCCTCGAAATAGTCACAAGATTGTGGCCGCATCAGCTTCATGCCGATGCGGCCCTTTTTACTTAATCCAAATAGTGCTTCCTAAAATTATCTGATTTTCAGCGTTCCATTTTGGTACTTCTAAGGTTTCGAGCGCCTTTCCTTATCATTTCTTAATGAAAGTTCCTGCCCTTTGCGGGATCAACGTCATTGCGCGACAACCGTGCCGAAAGTGTTGTGTCGCGATGTGACAGAGATTGAACCGCAAGGAGCGCAAGCATGTCCCGAAAAGATAGAGATGACAGTATTTGGTTATCAGAACATTCAGATAGAAGACGAATCCGGGACGCGGAAAATGCACGACAAAACCGCGCGGAAATCACGAAGGCACTGTCCCACGGCCAGATTAAACGGCGTGATCTGGTTAAATGGGGTTTGTTCACAAGCGCCGGCATTATGTTGCCGATCAGGGGTTTAAATCCATTTGTCAGTTATGCGGTGGCCCAGAATGCGCCGGTAAAATCGCCGAGCGCGATTCTTGCGGACCAACCTGACAATCAGGGAATCCCTACGGGATTACCCGCTAGTCCAACGTTTGGTGTCCAGCCGTTTACCCAGCCGATGCCGCGTTTTGACGTCCTGGCGCGCAATGCAGTGTCAACCTTAAATCCTGCGCCGCAGGCAGAGTCCAATCAGACACAGCAAGTGCTTGATCCCGGTTTTGGGTTTCCTGCTGGAACCACGGGGCCGATTGAGGGCCGTCCCCCGGGGGCGAACTGGGCGCACCAGCGGTTTGCGCAGTTCCCTCCGCAAGTAGCGATTGAGGTCACCACCAAGCCGGTGACTACCAATACTACCTACAATCCGGGTGTCACCTCCGACTTGAATTCGGGAATCAATCCAGCCTCACCCTTCCCGGCAAAATTTCATCCCAGCTTCCCAACTCAGAATGCAAACCGGGTATGGACGTTCCAGGGCACCTTTCCTCCCAAACTGACCCAGGTCCGCTATGGCGAACCGGTCCTGTTCCGCCATCACAATGGCTTGACAACTGACATCAGGAATAACGGCGGCTTTGGGCGATACACGCTCACCACGCATGAACACAATGCTCATCACGGCGCGGAGAATGATGGCTTCACCGGGGCCTATTTCTGGCCTAATCAGTTTTACGACTACCACTGGCCATGGGTATTGGCGGGCTTTACCACCATTAATACCGGAGCCACCGATCCACGGGCCGGTGCTCCAAATGACAGTGGGGGCATCAACAAGGTCCCGGGCGATTGGCACGAGACCATGAGCACGCACTGGTTCCACGATCACATGTTCACCTTCACGGACCAGAACGTGTACAAGTGCAACGCCGGCATGAACAACATTTACAGCTCGCTGGATCGTGGCGACGAAACTGTGAACGATGGCGTGAACCTGCGCCTGCCCAGCGGTTCTTCCAATGGGAAGGGCTGGGGCAACCTGGATTTTGACGTTAACCTCATGCTCGCGGACAAAGCCTGGGATGCTAACGGTCAGCTCAACATGGACAATATCGCGTTCGATGGTTTTCTGGGCGACCAGATGACCGTCAACTTCGCCTGGAAACCATTCTTCAACGTTTATGCGCGCAGGTATCGCTTCCGTATCCTGAATGCCAGCGTGTCACGCTTCTTTGTGCTGGCATTGAGCGATAGCTCTCAGTTCGTTCAGATAGCGAATGACGGCAACCTGCTCCCCGTCACCGTTCCTCTGACCCGGACGGACCAGCTTGGCATCGCAGAGCGATATGACATTGTCATTGATTTCTCCCACTACCATGCTGGGCAAACCGTGGACCTGGTCAACTTGCAGGTACACCAGGATGGCCGTGAACCTGCGCAAATCGTAAACGTGGCCCAGGCTCTTGCTGGTACCAGCGACCCGGCCGTGGGCGCATTCCTGCGCTTCAATGTTCTGGGCCCGCCGCCACA
Source organism: Candidatus Angelobacter sp. (assembly GCA_035763445.1). Classification (GTDB taxonomy): domain Bacteria; phylum Acidobacteriota; class Terriglobia; order Terriglobales; family Acidobacteriaceae; genus Angelobacter. Next base: position 1,095 of record DASUBD010000012.1, on the reverse strand, counting down.
GCCGGACCAGAGCGTCAATTTAACTGCCAATCCAAAAACCCCGCTGATTCCCAATCCCATCTTGCCGGCGACAGCGCGTCAGCGCACGTTCGAATTTAACGACAACGGGAGTCAGAACCAGAATGATCCCGTCACTACCTACCTGAACAACGGCCAGGGCACCGGTCCCTGGGGCATCGAGACACATAACGGCGGCAGTGGCGATACAGGGGGGTCACTCGAGGCAGACTTCGGCCGAATCAGCTCCCAGCCGGGATTTGCCACGGCCGAAGTCTGGACCTTGCAAGGCGGATCGGGGTGGGACCATCCCATTCACATCCACTTTGAAGAAGGTCAGATCCTTAACCGCAACGGCGTGAAGCCATCACCGGCAGAGAGCGGCCGCAAGGACGTTTACCGTCTGCGTGACAACGGCTCAGTCACCCTCAAGATGCAATTCCGGGATTGGGGCGGCATGTTCATGGAACACTGCCACAACACCATGCATGAAGACAATGCCATGCTGTTGCGGTGGGACCTGGATAGCGGAACCCCGTTCCTGAGTCCGCTGCCGACACCCATTTCAAAACCGACTGGTGTCACTTTCGAGACCCCGGACGAAATTCTTCCCAATGCATGATTCAACCCCCGGCGCGCGCCAAAGATGGCGCGCGCTGGGATCGAAATTTCGATTCAGAACAAAGGGCCAAAGGAGCACATCATGCAGTCAAAAACCTGGAAGAACGCAACCTTAATTTCGCTCATTACGGGTGCAATCTTTGCATTTGCCGTCGCCGCCAAACCTGTGGCCGCCAATGGGGACGAATCAAGCCACTTCCCCAACGTCGAGCTCATCACTCAGGACGGGAAAAAAGTCCATTTCTATGACGATCTGATCAAAGGCAAGATCGTCGCCATCGATCTCATTTACACCACGTGCCACTATTCATGTCCCCTGGAAACGGCGCGCCTGGCACAGGTGCAGAAGAAACTCGGTGACCGAGTAGGCAAAGATATCTTCTTTTATTCCATCAGCATTGATCCGGAGCACGACACACCGGAAGTATTGCGGGCTTACATGGAGCAATATCATGTGGGGCCGGGCTGGACCTTTCT
>DASUBD010000011.1:0-4041 GCA_035763445.1 Candidatus Angelobacter sp. | reverse complement strand
TCCGATCTCTTCAAAGGATGGTGAGTAGCCATTCTTCTGCACAAAGTCGTGAATAAAGTCGTAAACTTCGCGTTGTCTTTTGGTGATAGCCATACAAGCGAAAGTATCTCGAATACAAGGCGAATTGTCAACGAGAATTGTAGAATTTTGTTCGCCGAACGGATAACGAACCGGATTACCCGGCGCCGCTGTTTCCATCCGCATGGCCGCAAACCGGCCGCCGGCAACTGTTTTGCTTTATAGTTTTTTGTGAGGTCAACGGCATGCGAGGACTGAGCTTTGGTGAACTGCTCGACTACTGCGCGGAAGAAACTAATCACTGGCGTGACTTCTTCAAGGCTAATCCGGCGGCGCTGGACCTTGCCTCTGATATTGCTGGAACCAAAACGGTGCGCGAGGTAGTGCTGCACATTGTGGTTGTGCAGATGCGTTATGCCGAACGGCTCTTGAATCTTCCCATCACCGAATATGAGACTCTGGCCGGCAAGAGCGGGCCGGAACTGTTCCTGCTGGGACACAAGAGTTTTGAAGATTTGCGCAGCTTCGCCGTCGCCGCCAACGATCCCGATTGGGACGGAAAGCTGACCTTTCCCACCCGCACCGGCGGCACCTTAACCGCAAGCCGGCGAAAAATATTTATTCACGCCTTGCTGCACGGCGTGCGCCACTGGGCGCAGTTGGCCACTTTCCTGCGCCAGCAGGGCTACAAGCAGGACTGGCCGCACGACTTCATCTTCTCGAATGTGATTGCCTGAACACCTTTTCAGGAAACTGCGCAAATCCATTGCGTCAGCGTCATCAGCGGCAGGCTTTTGTTTTTCCTGATGACGGCGATGTCGCGCGATCACGGGCGATGTCGGCGATTCTCTCAGTCCATTCTTACCAGATACTTCGCCGCGTCGGTATGGGTCTCCTCAATGAGAGACTCGGCACGCTTTTTATCGTCGTTCGCAACCAGAACTCGCAGCCAGTCTCCGCCCATGGGACTCGAGAACTGCAGCACCTTAGCAGTGTGGTACCGGCGGGTAAGCTTCTGCTTCAATCTGGCGGCCTCTTCACGGTCAGGAAATGCGCCAATCTGCACACACCAGCGACCGCCGCTGGTAATCGGCGCAGGAGTTTCCAGTACCTCGATGCGCACCAGGGCCGTGCCTCGCTGAAACACCGTGAGGCGGCGCGCGGCGGCGCGAGAGAGATCCAGAATGCGATCGCCAACAAAAGGCCCGCGATCAGTGATGCGCACAAGTACCGATTCACCGGTCTTCAGGTCTGTGACCCGTACAATGGAGTTGAGCGGCAAAGTTCGATGCGCGGCCGTCATCTTATTTGTGTCAAAGACCTCGCCGTTGGCTCCTTTGCGATCCTGAAATCCTGGCCCATACCAGCTTGCCCAGCCCACCTGCGTGTAAAGCACTTTGGCATTGGGCGGAACAATGATTTCGCCTTCCTCTTCCTTTTTTGGTGCAGGAACCGGCCTTTCGGGACGAACTGACGGAGTTGGCCGCGGGATTGAGACCGACGGTGGTGGAATGGAAGCAGTGCTCGTACCCGCAGGAGGTTGCGGCGGGGGAGGCGGCGGCACATGCGCTGTATCCGGGCGGCGCCGGTGCGTACCGCAACCAGCAAGAAGCAGCAGAAAAACGAAAATTCCCGCTAGCTGGAGCGGCTTTTGTCCATAAATTCCGCGAGTTTTTGCAGCTTTTCCGCGGCTACCCGCAACGCCTTCGATGAGTGATTGCGAATCGCGGGCACCACCTCGTCGTTCAAATAGCTGATGACCCGCTCGCTCTCCTGCTCCACCTTGCGCGCAGCATCGCCAAATTCCTCGTCCAATCTGCGGCCAAAATTCTCGAAAGACACTTTGCGCTTGGGATCTGTTTCTGAATTCATATGCCTTTGCCTTCACCATTCGCAATGATTTGGGTGCCAACCATTCCAGTATGAATTGCCCAGTCCTGCTGGTCAATTGCTCAAATGGCATCAGCAGCCTTGTCCTTGTATGAGTTAGTAAGATGCAACTCCGGACAGCGGTTCTGGCTGGCGATATTCCTGGAGAAATTTACGTTGAGAGGGTCAGGAACAGAATCTGGCGGCGAAGATAAGACGGGTTTCAGGCCAGTTATTCAGAGTCCGGCGCACCACCTGTGCCCGCCGTGTGCTTCGTTCCAGCAGTAGAGGGCCGTTAGTCTGGAAGGTGATCTCAAGGCTGGCATCAACTTCCAGAAGCTGGTCCGAGGAAAACAACAGGCCGGATTCGCTCATATTGATGGTCTCGCCCATAGACCAATCCTCCTGCCCCGCGAGACGGTATCGTAGCGGGACACGCAGTGCGTGACGTATGGCGCGATCGATCATAGTTCTGCCCGGGCACGGCGCCGGGGCCGCGCCTTCATCCAGGCGCTTCATTCGTTTCTCCGTCTCTTGAACTTTATTACTGCCGGAACAAAGTGTAAAAACCGACTGATTGCCGACTTCGACTGCGGGATGTTTCTTGCCAAAGGGGTGGATAGATTGTCATCGTAGTCGTTCACGGTGTCAAGGTTAAGTCGCACAGTTATAAATTTTAATTTTTCTTTATTGTGTGATGTTTCTAATGGGAACTAGAAGCTTCATCTGCACAATTCCTGGTGATCCTGTACCCTCCTGAAGCTCAACTGAACATCATCTTTCCACGTTGATCTCTTCTGCAAGATGCTCTTTTTGAATGAGTTACCTGTTGAGAATTTCTTTACCAAGCAAAGAGGGCCAGTGCATTGTCCTTCGCGCGCCCAAGGACGCATGCTGCCGCGCATGGAGGAAAACAAGCAATGGCAAAGCATCACACACTTCGTTTTCGTGAAGCCAAACGGACGCAGCAGAGCTTCCTGGCCGGACTGGAGAAAAGGGTTCTTTTATGGCTGGCAGCCCGAACTCCTGCCTGGATCAACTCTGACCACCTCACGTTGCTCGGCCTGGTCGCTATGGCAGGCGCAGGCGCGGGCTACTGGTGGTCGCGCAGCAATCGTTTGGGACTGGTTGTTGTTATCGTCTGCTTAGGGCTGAACTGGCTGGGCGATAGTCTGGATGGAACGCTGGCGCGGCACCGCAACTGCTGCCGGCCACGTTACGGGTTTTATGTTGACCACGTGGTGGATGCTTTCAGTGCGCTGTTTCTTTTGGGTGGCCTGGCGCTGTCCGGCTATATGTCTCCCTGGATCGCGCTGGGGCTCTTAGTTTCCTATCTTATGCTGTCCGTGGAAATTTACCTGGCCAGTTACACGCTGGGTGATTTCAAGATCTCGTATTTCAAAATGGGTCCAACGGAACTGCGCCTGCTCCTGGCAATTGGGAATATCGCCTTGCTGTGGAGGTCAATGGCGCATCTGGCGGGCCGCGCTTACCGGATTTTCGACATCGGCGGAACCATGGGAATCTCAGGAATGCTGCTCATTCTGTGCATTTCTGTACTGCGAAACACAGCTCGTCTCTACCGCCGTGAGCCATTGCCGCAGCCTTCGCCAGAAAAGCGGGAACCGGGCCGGCGCGGTTTCCTGGCTTCTCAAGCGCAATAAGCTTGCTTGAGATGCGCAAACCTGGGGGGGAACTCGGAGCTAAGGCAAAAAACCACACAGCAGCGGCAGCAAGAAAACGTATAATGCTGGCCAGCCGTCGAGTCCCCCCGCACAAGATTTCCACAATCAAAAGGAGAATGCCATGTCTACGCCATCGATGAGCCCACAAATGCCCGGAGGAATGCCGCCCGCTCCGCCAAAATCCTCGGGTGCGAAAGTCATTCTGTGGATCGTCGGTGTTTTCGCTGCGCTCGTCATCTTTGTCATCGTGGCTTTGGCGGGATTGGGCTTCTTCTTCATGCACAAGGCTAAACAGGCTGGCCTGGATCCTGAGTTGATCAGAAAGAACCCCGGTTTGGCCGCCGCCAAAATGGTGGTGATGAATAACCCCGAGTTGCAGGTGGTCTCCAGCAATGACGCAGCCGGAACCATGGTGGTTCGCGACAAGAAGAATGGCAAGACGACCACACTCAAATTTGACGTAGCCAAA
>DASUBD010000010.1:0-4763 GCA_035763445.1 Candidatus Angelobacter sp. | reverse complement strand
TCAAAGCCATCTGCAGATGGAAGTTGAAGACAACGTGCGTTCGGGAATGACTCCTGAGGAGGCACGGCGTGTGGCGATGATTAAGGCGGGCGGGCTGAGTTCAGCGCGTGAGAACCACCGCGAACAACGTGGGCTGCCCTTCCTTGAGACATTGTTGCAAGACATTCGTTACGGTATCCGCAACCTGCGCAAGAGCCCCGCCTTTACCCTTGCCGCCGTTGCCATGCTGGCGCTCGGCATCGGCGCTAACACGGCCATGTTTTCTGTAATTAATGCAGTACTGCTGCGGCCCTTCCCGTATCGCGAACCTGACCGGCTGGTGCAACTCTGGGAGACCGAACCTGCTCCGGGCGTCTTTCCATTTGCCGGGCCGGACTACCTGGATTGGCAGGCGCAAAACAAGAGTCTCCAATCCACCAGCCTGTACACCTACACGAACTTCAATCTAAGCCGCACCGGCGACTCGCAGGTGACGCGAGCGCTTGCTGCTCAGGCAAATTTCTTCACCACACTGGGTGTGCCCATGCTGCGGGGCCGTTCCTTCACTGATGGAGAGGACCAAAAAGGAAAAAATCACGTTGCCATTCTTACCTATCCCTTGTGGCAGAGTTTTTTCGGCGGCCGCGAAGACGTGCTGAATCATTCGGTGGAACTGGACGGAGAAAAGTACACCGTTGTGGGGATCCTGCCCAAATGGTACCGCTTTTCACCGGTGGGCTTGTATATCCCCCTCGACATGGGTCCGAAGAGCATGGGCCAGCGGGGTAACCACAGTTTCCGGGCCATAGGGCGCCTAAAGGCCGGAATCACTCCTCAGGCCGCGCAAGCCGATCTCATGACGATCGCAAAGCGGTTGGAGCAGCAATATCCCGATTCCAACAAGCAGGTAGAAGCGCGGGTGGTCCCATTTCGTGAGCAGATCAGTGGCAATATTCGTCCCCGGCTGCTCGTCCTGCTGGGCGCAGTTGCGCTGGTGCTTTTGGTGGCATGCGCTAATCTTGCCAACCTGCTGCTCGCCCGTTCCACAGGACGACAGCGCGAGATTGCATTGCGCAGCGTGCTGGGAGCCAGCCGCATGCGCATCATCCGGCAACTCCTGACGGAAAGCCTGCTCTTATCATCCACCGGCGCTTCCCTGGGATTGCTTGGAGCGTATTGGTGCGCGCGGCTTATTGAGTCAGCCAAGGCGTTGCCGATTCCGCGGCAATCTCCTGTCCAGATTGACCTCAACGTGCTTCTATTCACCATCGGGGCAGCCTTATTGGTGGGCTTGCTTTTCGGACTGGCGCCCGCCCTTCAGGCCACACGCGGCAAGCTGGCTGACGAGTTGAAATCCGGGGCGCAGTCCGTGGTCAGTCCTTCAGGATGGTCACGCAAGCTGCGGGATGCGCTAGTCATAGTTGAAATTGCGCTTTCACTCAGCTTGCTTGCGGGGGCAGGCCTTCTCATCAAAAGCTTTGCCCGCATGAACCATGCCGATATCGGAGTGGATCCGGAAAACGTGCTTACCTTTTCAGTGTTTCTGCCGCAGTCGGGATATCCCACTGCGGTCTCACAGCGCGCATTCGCGGAGAAGTTTCTTTCCCAGTTGCAGTCGCTGCCGGGCGCCAGGAGTGCGGCTTTCTCTTCCGCCATTCCTCTGGAGAGCGGCAGCAATGGCCCTATCAAGGTTGATGGTGATACCAACCCCGCGCACGACAGCGTACTGGTGGAACAGAACTTTATCAGCCCAGACTACTTCCGAACCTACGGAATACCTTTGCTTCAGGGCGCCAATTTCACTGCGGCGGAAATGGAGCAAGCCTGGCAGATGAATGCAAAGGTAGAAGAGCTGATCAAGACCGATCCCAACCTCAAGAATGTCCCGCCCGGCCTCAGTTTCCAGGCAGTCATCAGTCGCGCTACTGCGGAGACATTCTGGCCTGGACAGAATCCCGTCGGGAAGATCTATCATTGGGGTGGTTTTCCCGTCCGGGTACTCGGCGTGGTTGGTGATGTGAACGAGTGGGGTGTTCGCTTGCCACCGCACCCGCAGGCCTACTATCCCCTGAGCCTCGCTTTCAATGAGGGAGGGTTTGGATCCGCGGTTGCCATCAAGACCGCTGGCGATCCCGGCGTTCTACTTGATGCTGTGCGGAAAACTCTGCGCTCTGTCGACCCATCGCTTGGGGTTTTTCAGGCAAGGAGCATGCAGCAAGTGATCGCCAATGACGTGGAAGATGCCGGCGTGCAAACGATGCTGCTGGGCAGCTTTGCTGGCCTGGCTTTGCTGCTGGCCTGCACCGGACTTTACAGTGTGCTCTCCTACCTTGTCACGCAGCGCACGCGGGAAATCGGCATCCGCATGGCATTGGGCGCTCAACGCGGTGATGTCTTACGTCTCGTCATGAGACACGCTGCATCGCTCACCGCCGCCGGCCTTGGAGCCGGTCTTCTGATTGCGCTCATGGGAACGCGGCTGGTGAGGAGCATGCTATTCCAGGTGAGTGCGTATGATCCTGCTACTTTCGTCGCCGTTGTTGCCGGACTGGCTGCCGTAGCTCTGCTGGCTGCGTTGATTCCGGTTCGTCGCGCAACCAGGGTGGATCCCATGGTTGCGCTCAGATACGAATAGCAAATCCAGGCTAATCAAAAAGCGAGAGTAGATGAGAAATCGCTTCCCTGACGTGAGCTGCTGCTCAGAGCACGAATCTCATCTTCCCTCCGCAACTCGCCCCATTGCTCCGTGTTCAGCATGATAACCAGGTAGTAACTATCTCGCGTGTCGTGAGCCGGAACCAGGGCTGAGCAGCACGCGGGAAAGTAGAAGCATCACACTTGCCGGGTCGCCACTCTCGTCCAACTGAAACTCTGAGGGAATTGCAAATGAAGAAGATTTTGCTGTTTGTGTTGACACTCGCCCTGACTGGCGGCATCGTCCAGGCTCAGGAACATGACAAGGACAAAGACAAGGACCAAAAAGCGAAGACAGCCCAGTCTCAGGACAAAGATCAGTCCAAGACTGCTGATGCAAGAGAGGACGCCGGCGAAAGGGCCGTTCATATCACCTCCGGGCCGAATGTTGCAAACCTGACTGGGACGTCAGCAACTTTGGACTGGGTTACCAACAAGGCGGGCGCCAATGACGTCCACTACAACTGCGGATGGGGCAAAGACAAGATTGCCTATCACAGGGGCGGCGGCACCAATCACTCCGTTACCCTTAACGGGCTGAAGCCGAACTCGACCTGCACATGGAAGGTCATGACCCATGATGGCGATGTTCGCAAGGAAGGAAGCTTCCAGACACCGGCTCGTTAAACTGTTTACGATTGGCGAACTCAAGCCCTGCTCACCGGCAGGGCTTGCTTTTTGCTCCCTGGGATAAATTCGGTGGGACATCAGAAGGAAGCCAGGCAGAAAGCCACAATGGTGTTTCCCCCGGCTCCGGTCGCTTCTTCGACTTGTTCGATCAGACCAGGTTCAAGCTCATCCGGATCGGGAACCATTTCGCACGCGGCAATCTGTTCATTGGTTGCGCCGTGGTAGCAGAGTTCGCAGACACCAAGCCCGCTTTCAGGGCCGGAGCGCACGGGAGGACCAAACGTCCGGCACGTCATGGGGCGAGAGGAGTACAAATCGCAAGTACCGGTTTTCGGGTCGAGTACAGGGCAGGGTTCTTCGTCTGCAAAGGTCGTGAAGCGTTCCATGGCGGCCTCATCTTCGGCCAGAATTCCGGTTGCGGGGTCACCGGGAAAATCTGCCTTCAATCGCGCCACCGACTTGCGGGCACGCTGCCGAACCCGTGCTGCCCGCGCGGGATCAGATATTTCCAGGTCCTGCATGCCAGCGCGGAGTCGTTCAACATCAAGCTGCGAAATAGGAAATGGGCCCATACAGCACTGAGTGCAACCGGGACGGCATACGAGCCACGGGCCGCTCTTGCGCGCGGCTTCCGCGAGGGCCGCGTCAACAATTTGGACCAGCTGCTGATCTCCGGAAGGTGGCGCCATCTCTTCACCTTAGCGCAGCAGAGCCCGAATTGAACAGAGGGAACACAATAAAAGGCGGAAGCACTAAAGGCTTCCGCCACTGACGCACGACCGGTTCAGGGTCTAGCTTCCTGATTTGTGTTTACCGCCCGATTGTTTGCTGGCGCGCATCATGGTCAGCTTGTCGATGGTGATTGAATGGTTGGCTTCATCAAGTTTCGCGCTCACCTTCACGTGATGGCCTTCATGGCCCTTCACCGCGTCAGGATTCGCGATGTCCCATGACATCTTGTCTTTATCGTTAACGAAGACCGTCTTGCCGCCATCGTCCTTGACCCAGCCGGTCAACTTCATGTCCTTGCCTTTTTCGGCGGCTTTGGCTTCCTTCTTTTCTGCCTTGGCGACCTTCTTGTCCTGCTTGGCCGAATTATCGTCTGACTGCGCAGAAGTGGACTGGGCAGCCAGGGCCATTGAGAAGCTGAACAGGAAGGCACAAAGAACTGTTAATAGGCGTTTCATTTCAGAGTTTTCTCCCTCAACTCAAATTCAGACGAATCTGAGGCGCTTAATTCTTTTGGATGCAAACTGTAAGAGTTGCAGAGCAGCTCAATACGGGGCTGCGGACGCGAGCTGCCGGGCAGAGCGGCTGAATTAAGCCTTCATCTTCTCAGCAAATTTTTCCCGGAATTTTTTCACCTTGGGAGCAACTACGAACTGGCAATACGGTTGATAGGAATTGTTGGCGAAGTATTCCTGGTGATAGTCCTCCGCCATGAAAAAGTCCTTCGCCGG
>DASUBD010000009.1:0-3855 GCA_035763445.1 Candidatus Angelobacter sp. | reverse complement strand
TCGATCCATGATCAGTTTGAACGCGTTCCGCTGAAAAGATGCTTCGAACACACTCTGTTTGAAAGGGCACGATGCGCTGGGGCGAGCTCTCACTAACCTACGGGAGCGGTCTCAACCGGATGTGGTTCCTGGTAGAGCTCTTCAATTTGCTGCTTGTATTTGGCTTCAATGATGCGGCGTTTGAGCTTCAGAGTGGGTGTAATCTCGCCGCCGGCCACAGTGAATTCATCCGGCACGACCAGGATTTTTTTGATGGTTTCAAAATGCGCCAGTTTCTTGTTCAAGTCTTCTACAATTCCGCGATAGAGTTCGCGCACCCTGGAATTGGCTACAAGTTCTTGATTGTTGTGGAATGTCACGCCGTTCGCGCGCGCCCAATCCTCCAGCAGAGGGAAGTGAGGTGAGATGATGACGGAAGCGTACTTGCGGCGGTCGCCGATGAGGGCCGCCTGTGCGATGAGCACATTGGCTTTGAGGGCATTTTCAATCGGCTGCGGCGCAATGAATTTACCTCCTGATGTTTTGAGCAAATCTTTTTTCCGGTCCGTGATGCTGAGGAATCCATCGGCGTCCATCTGCCCGATATCGCCCGTCTTGAACCAGCCATCCTGAAATGCAGCCCGCGTCTCTTCCGGCATCTTCCAGTATCCTTTGAACACCGTGGGCCCTTTGACCAGGATCTCCCCATCTTCGGCGATCTTCACTTCAAGCCCTTCATGCACCTTGCCAACCGTGCCGATCTTGAAGGCCCCGACCCGATTCCCGGAGATCACCGGTGATGTTTCGGTCAGCCCGTAACCCTCAAAGATGGGAATGCCCATACAACAGAACCAGTCAGACATGTCGAAGCCCAGCGGCGCGCCTCCGGAAAAATAAACGCGGCTGCGGCCGCCAAATCCCTGCCGGATCTTGGAATAAACCAGCTTGTCAGCCAGTTTCCAGGCGGAACTCGTTGGCGTTTCACCGCGTGCGATTTCGGCTTTGTGACGCCGGCCTACGCGCAACGCCCAATCGAAGATCCTGCGCTTAATACCGCCAGCAGCCTGGCGCTCAACTTCCTGGCGAACCTTCTCATAGACCCGCGGTACAGCCACGATAATCGTCGGCTTGGCTTCCTGCAGCATTTGCGGGAGCTTGTCAAAAAATGGGCAGTAGGCAATGGTGACCCCATTCAGGTAGCAGACGTAATCGAGATGACGTGCCGTCACGTGCGACAAAGGAAGAAATGAAAGATACAGATCGCCCGGCTTCCATTCGGCGTGACGTGTCGACATGTTAGCGTTGGAAGTGAGATTGCCGTGGGTCAGCATTACGCCCTTGGAATTGCCCGTGGTTCCGGACGTATAAATCAGAGTGGCAAGATCGTCAGGCGAGATGGTGCGCGCCTGCGCTTCCCATTCTGCGTCCTGTTCCAAAGAAGAGCCGTTGAGCAGCGGCCAGATGGGAATGACGTTGATCTCGGCAATGTCATCCATCACAACAACTTTTTCTATCCTGGTACGCGAAAGGATGGATTGAACCTTCCTCAGCTGCTCCTCAGAAGAGACGCACACCACGCGGGCGCCGGAATTTTCCAGAACGTAGAGTGTCTGCTCCGCTGTGAGCGTCGCATAAATGGGAACGTCCACCAACCCTGTGGTCACGCAGGCGAAGTCAATGATCATCCACTCGGGCCGATTTTCGCTGAGAATAGCCACGCGGTCGCCCTTAGCCAGGCCCCATTGCCTGAAGGTGCGAGCCATGGTTGAGACATAGCCGTAGAGTTGGCGGGAGGTAATAACTTGCCATTCTGCGCCACGTTTAATCATTACGTGACGGTCGAGATCGTGGGCCACCGACAGGAAGAAGATGTCGGCCAGGGTTCTGGGTTCCATACTAAGTGCCTGCTTCTACACCCTTCAGAATAACGGAAACCACTGAATCCGTAAGGCTCGAAAGGTGATAGTCCTCACGTTCCCGTTCGCGTTCCGCAAGTATCCAGGTGGTGACGATCTCATCCACAGCGCCAAAGAAACAATGGGCCGCGATTGTGACAGAAATGTCCGATCGGAAGACTCCCGTAGCCTGACCGTCCCGCAGCACGCCCTTAATAAGATCGAAATATTCGCCCATCAGGTTGTGGGAAAACTCGCCCAAAAACTTGGCGCTGTGACGCAGCTCCGTCTGAAAGACGATGGCCAGGTCGCGATTGGAGCCCAATCCTTCCAGGTGCAGAAAGGCCATGCGGCGGAGCTTTTCCCGAGGATCCGTCAGTTCATTCAGAGCGGCCTGGGCCCGGCGGATGAACCGATGGAACGCCGAGTCAATCGCCGACATCAGCAGTTCATCTTTGTTCTTGAAGTAGAGATAGATTGTGCCATCGGCTACTCCGGCCCGGTCGGCAATCTCCGCCACGCGAGAGTGAAAAAAGCCGTGTTCGGCTATCACTTCAATAGCGGCATCCAGAATGCGCTGGTGCTTGTCTGACGTGCCGTTCACCGGTTTGGAGTTGCTGGTCGTTGGACGTTTCACAGGTAGGAAAGCTTGAATTTACTTGGATTTGCAGGGAAGTTCAACCTCAAAGTTAGATCTGCGCTCCTGAGCGGTACCACTCCAGAAATCGCCCAAAGGCAGCGCCCCGGTGGCTGTGGCGGCGCTTTTCCGCAAGTGGCAGTTCAGCAAAGGTCTTACCCAGCGCGGAAAAGTAGAAAAGGGGATCGTATCCGAAGCCGCCTGTGCCACGAGGCGTAGTGATGAGTTCGCCTTCGGCCTGGCCGCGGAAAGTTTGGAGTGTTTTCCCATTCCTCGCCAGCGCTATGACGCAAACATATCTGCCGGGATGCGGCCCTGCCGGAAGCCGCCGCAACTGCTCGATCAGGGCCTGGTTATTGGCTTCATCATCAGAGTTTTCATGGCCAGCCTCGCCATGCGCGAGAACCGCCGCGTACCGGGCAGAGAAGACACCCGGCGATCCTCCAAGCTGGTCTACTTCAAGGCCTGAGTCTTCCGCCAGCAGCAGCTCACCATGGGCGTGGCGGCTGTAATATTCCGCCTTGATGCGCGCATTCGCTTCAAAGGTCTTGCCGTCTTCGATTGCCGGCGGTAGCTCCGCAAGCGCCGGCAAAGGTTCTACTTCAAGATTGCACGGTTGTGCAGCTTCGCGCAGTTCGCGGAGCTTGCCCGGGTTGGTGGTGGCAAGGTAGATTCTGGGCATCGTTTGAATGATTTCTGCGGTTATCATCATAACGTGTTGGCGAGGTCTGGCTACCGATTGAGGTGGAGTATGCGCAAGTGGCTGTGTCCAGCATTACTGGCATTCCTGACGATGTGCGGGTGTTCCGCTGGGCGAAACAGCGGTTCCGTTGGCGGAGGCGGTAACAGCGGCCTGGGTCAGCTATATGTCGCGTCCAATTCCAGCATTCTTCATTTCAGCAATGCCCTGGCTGCTACCGGAAACGTCGCGCCTGTGGCTACCATTTCAGGCGCCGCGACCACGCTTTCATCGCCGCAGCACCTTCTCATTGATCCCACCGCCAATCGTCTCTTCATAGCGAATGCGGGCGCAAGCTCGGTTGTGGTCTATGAGAGCGTCGCGGCCGTGACTGGCAATACCCCGCCCACGCGCACTATCTCCGGTTCAGCCACGCAGCTGCTTGTGCCACACGATTTGGCGCTCGATACGGTAAATAATTCTCTCTACGTTGCTGATGGCACGCAGATTCTGGTGTTTCAGTCCGCCAGCACCGCTAACGGAAACGTCCCGCCGGTGCACAACATCAGCATGGGATTCGCTGTGGGCGCAATTGCTCTTGACGTAACCAACAACCGCCTCTATGTGGCCGATACTTCGGGAAACGCCATTGATCGTCTGGAAGG
>DASUBD010000008.1:0-2980 GCA_035763445.1 Candidatus Angelobacter sp. | reverse complement strand
ATGGGCGAGGGATTGTTCTGAACGCTGGCGGAGATCCGGAAGGGAGACTGCACATCCTGGCCGTCTTGAGGTGTGTCAGGATAAATGGCAGGTGTGCAGACGTCCCCTCTCGGTTCACAACCTCCGTCATAGAAGGCCTTGAAATTGACGCTGCTCTTGTAGGTGTGACCGGCGGCGTCCCATGCCACCGCGTTCAGGGTATGAGAGCCGGCGGTTGTGGGCGCGCCACCGCCGATGATCTGGGTCTGGCCCTTGTCCACGGTGAAGTCGGCGACAAGAGTGCTCCCGGAATAGACGCGCACGCGGGTGATTGGGGCTGTTCCCTTAAACCCGATGGACATGGGCAGGTTCTGCGAGATTACCTGGCCGACCGCGGGATAGCAGATGCGCACGCCGACGGTGGAAGTGGGGCAGTTCGGCAGATTACCGGTGACGCCAAAATATTCACTGGCCTGGTAGCTGCGGCCAAAGTTGTCAGTCGCTTTAATGACGAGATGGTGCGTACCGTTGGAGACGCCGCCCTGGAACAGGCTGACGGAGGGTCCGCCGTTCTCAAGGGCGAGCTTGCCATCAATAAAAACTTTGAGGTCACTGATGCTGCCGGAAGTGGGCGTGGCGGTGGCTTCAATATGTGGAACCTGATAAACAGTGGCGCCGGAGCTGGGCTGGCAGAGCCGGATACCGGCGGCGGATGGAGCGGAACACTGTGCAGCGGCATCGCCTGCGCAAAGGACGATGGCAGTGACCAGTAAAGCTGTGTAGAGAACGAGTGGCTTGGGGAACGACTTCATGGGAAAGGGCCCTCGGAAGTGATGCAAAATTACTAACTGCCCTTGCTCATTGCAATTCACAAGCCAAGCTGCTGCTCTCACAAAAGGTGAGTTGAAGCAGAAAAGGAATGTAGAACAATATTCAAGGTGAGCATAGAAGTACACAAGGAGAGTAGAAGCAGAGACTCAGGATGACAGGCCAGTTTGAAGTCGATCTGTGGCCCAAGCTGGAAAACACAAGGTCCCTTGGGCCTAACCGCAAGCTGAAAAAAACGGTTGCGCGTTGAAGGCTTCGGGATGACGAACACTAATGAGATGACGGACGCTAATTATGATGCAACTGTCAGCGCCTGAGGCAACGCGTTGGGCTTTGGCGGCAAATCTTCTATAATTCGCGATTCAGTAACAGTAGCACGAGAGAAGCATGAGTGATCTCACGCAATATGAGCGATACAACACAGCATGAGTGATACAACCCAGTTGAACCCTGCCTCACTGGCCGCCGCAACACCGGAAAAATCCGGTCCCCTGGATATCACGCAGATCCAGGCGATCCTGCCGCATCGCTACCCGTTGCTGCTGATTGACCGGGTGCTGGAGATTGAGCGCAAGAAGAAGATTGTCGCCATCAAGAATGTGACGATCAATGAGCAGTTCTTCCAGGGTCACTTCCCCGGCTTTCCCATCATGCCCGGCGTGCTGATTGTGGAAGCCATGGCGCAGGCCGGAGGAGCGCTGCTGCTCACTGAGGTGGAAGATCGCGAAGGCAAGCTGATAGTTTTTACAGGCATTGAGAAGGCGCGCTTCCGCCGTCCGGTGGTGCCGGGAGACCAGCTGAGGATTGAAGTGGAGATGCTGGCGTGGAAGGCGATTGCCGGAATCGTGGCGGTGCGCATCGGCGGCAAGGCATTTGTGGACGGCAAAATGGTTTGCGAAGCCACGCTCAGTTGCCAACTCATCAGCCGGCCCAATCCTGAAGCCGAAAAAAAATCCGGCACGGCGAAGCCAACAGAATGATCCATCCCACAGCCTTTGTTGACCCTTCAGCCAGAGTAGCGGCTTCGTGTTCCATTGGACCTTATTGCATTGTGGGCCCGGACGTTGAGCTGGGAGAAAATTGTGAGCTGATGTCTCACGTGGTAATCCACGGGCCCGCGAAGATCGGCGCCAGCAATCGCTTCTTTCCATTTTGTGCAATTGGCGGCGAGCCGCAAGATATTTCCTACAAAGGAGAAAAGACTCGCCTGGAGATGGGAGACAACAATGTGGTGCGCGAGTGCGTCACGCTCAACCGCGGCACAACTAAGGGAGGCGGCGTAACCCGCGTCGGCAGCCACACGCTGATCATGGCTTACTCACACGTGGGACATGATTCGGTCATCGGCGATCACGCCATGCTGGTGAACGGCGCCACGCTGGCCGGGCATGTGACCGTGGAAGAGTGGGCGGTGGTGGGCGCGCTTTGTCCGGTGCATCAGTTTGTCCGCATTGGCGCGCACTCATATATAGGAGGCGGAACAACCATCACCCAGGATGTGCCTCCCTTCTCCAAGTGCGTGCAGCCGCGCGACGTGAAGGTCTTCGGTACAAACTCAGTGGGTTTGGAGCGGCGAGGCTTCAGCAAAGAGCGGGTACAAAAAATTCAACATGCGTTCCGCGTGCTGGTGAAATCGCGGCTGAACACCACGCAAGCGTTGGAAAAGCTGAAGTCGGAAGGCGACCAGGGTGAGGATGTGGCCATGCTGATCCGCTTTATTGAGCAATCTGAGCGCGGAGTGATTAAGTAAGCAGACTCAGACTGTGGCAACGATCCCGGCGCGCTTGTGGTGTTCCGCGATGGCGTCGAGAATTTCCAGCGCGATCTTAAGGGCCCTGCGTCCGTCTTCAAGTGAAACCACCGGTTTGTTGTGTGTGCGAACGGCATCAAGGAAGGATTTGATCTCGGCGCGCAATGGCTCCTCCTGCTGCACCGCCGGACGGTTCATGGTGACGCCGGGGATGGGCGAGGAAGCGGCCGAGCCGGTAAAGCCCATCAGTTCATCGAGGGAGAATTTTTCTTCCTGCGCGACGCGCAACTGCAGGACGTCCTGGCGTCCGTAGTCAACTGAGATGTACTCGTTCGGCTGGAAAAAGCGCACCTTGCGAACGCGCTCCGTGCTGATGCGGCTGGCGGTGAAATTGGCCACGCAGCCGCTTTCAAATTCCATGCG
>DASUBD010000007.1:0-4363 GCA_035763445.1 Candidatus Angelobacter sp. | reverse complement strand
GGTGTTTCCTTTTTTGTTCCGGGAGCCAGTGCAATGATGCATGGCACTTACAATCTCATGAACAAACGCGTGGACTTCCAGGGCAAAATGCGCATGGAGGCAACTGTTTCCAAAGCTACCACTGGAGCAAAGTCATTCTTTTTGAAACTGCTTGATCCCTTTTTCAAAAAGAAGAATGCCGGCGCCGAGGTGCCGGTTTCAATGCAGGGCACTTACGGCCACACACATTTTTCTGCCGGATTGAAATGAGCCAGACTAAGGAACCCAGACTAAGGAACAATGACTGGCGCATTCGCTGTGCCAATCTGATTTGTGGTTCGGTCAATCACTGCCAGTCGCAATGTATAAGTGCCGGGTTTCAGATCAATTTCCTGCTTGCAGGGAAAATACTGGCTCATCAATTGCTTGTAAACATCTGGTTTCAGGCCAGCGTCTCGCGTGGCTTCTTTGGCCATCGTCGGCTTTTCTTTGTCTTTACCGTAAGCCCATGCTACACAGCCGACTTTCGCATGCTCCAAGCCGTCTGATCTGTGCTCGAATGAGATCGTATGCGGATCAATGGCAAAGTTGATGATAACTTTCTTGTTCTTTTCTGAAGGTGGCACCACACCGGCCTGGAATCGGACAGCGGTATAGGAAGGCGTATCGAATTCCATGGCCCGGCTAACGGTTTCAGCCAGCTTGTCGGTTTCATCCTTATTCTCCTTTTCAGGGTCGACAGCGTAATAACCGAGACGGTACCGGAGTTTCACACCGGGGCGGCCGGTCTTCACTTGAATGGAGCGAAATTGTCCATCCCATTTTTTGTTGCCGGGATAGTATTCCAACGTGTAAAAGGTTGAGCCATCGTCGATGCTGGTGCGCATGCTGCCCGCCAGATCATTGCGATTGATGAACGCTTCTCCACCGGTCCAAGCGGCAACATCGTTCATGGTATGTTGGGCCGCAAGGTGACTGTCACGCCCGAGCGCTCCTGCATCAACCGGATACACTGCGACTTGCGCGTCCATCAAAGCATCTGCGACTTTGCGCACCAGTTCGGCATAGCTTTTGAATGGTGCACTCGTCTGCAGGTTTTCAAAGGTAGATGGGCCACCGCCGGAACTCTCCGCGCTCCGCAAATCCTGGCCGCTCATGCTGCTTCTCAGCGTAGTTTCGGGGAAGAGACTGAGAGGGAAGCTTTCAGATAACCAGATCAGGTTTTTCCGGCCGGGATAACCTTTCAGGATCTTCGCCAGCGCGTTCAGCTGGTTCAGTGTGGTCTCAATATCTCTCTCATTAGTATGGTAATTACCCTCGTTGCTAAAGGCCGAGGCACGTGATTCAACACTCTCGGTCTGGTTGGACTGCACGGGCGGCTTGTAATGCTGCACAGATTCCTTGAGCGCTGCGCCGTCGGTTGTAAAGTCGTGCAGCAGCTTTACCTGGCTCTGCAATGCAAATACAGCCAATGGTTGCGCCAGTTGAGCCGAGCCCAGGAATTTTATTAATTGGTCCTGGGCGTAAGCGTGGGCCGTGAGATCTCCGTTCACGGAATCAAACAGGACTACATTCAGGCTACCGGACTTGAACGGCGGAATGTTGCTGACCACATTGGGGGCCAACCTGGGCGGCGGAAGAACCTGAGCTTCACCAGGATGATGGAAAGTGAACTCACTGATGTTCTGCTGGGTGCCGTTTTCCAGCATTGTGAAATCTTTTGCCTGCAGGTCTTTCACCGGCTGTCCTTTGTTATCCGTGGCAACCACATCCACCACAACTAATCGCGTATTGGCACGTAAAACTGTCTGCGATTGGTAGACGCCCTCCTGTGAGTTTTGTGCGAGTATGGCTTTTTCAGGTGAAAGAAAGCACAACAGTCCCATAGCAATTAGCGCCGGGAAAGACTTTATCGCCTGTTTAAAACTCATATCAAACCTCCTCTGGCTGGGCGCCGGGCAGGCAAGCTATAAGAATTCTATGCTTCTATTCTCAAAAATTCACAAACTGCTGATCAAGCGCTATTTCAAATCTACCGCTGAGCTGAGAGTGCCGATGAGATTTGTGGTGCGGTCAAGAATGCCAATGCGGAACGTATAGCTTCCCGGCTTGAGGTCCAGCGCCCGCTGGCATGGGAAATAACTCTTCATCATCTGCTCATACTGCTGCGGGTTGAGGGAGGCATCGTAAGTGCCTTCAGAGCGAATTGGATCGCCCTTGTGAGGATAGGCCCAAACCACGCAGTTCACGTGAGCATGCTGCAGGCCATCGTTCCCATTTTCAAAGGCGAGACTATGCGGGTCGATACCAACATTCACTATCGCGCGATTTTGAGTACTGGCAGATGGAGGAATAACGGCTGCCTGGAATGATACCGCTGTGAGTGTGGGCGCGTTGATGTCCAGGGCTTTGCTGAATTCGTCTGAGACAGTGCCGAGCGAGTAGGTTGTAAGCGGGCTGTCACCATAGTAACCGTCGCGGTACTGCAGCTTCACACCGGGGTGAGAGAGCTTGACCTTAATATGGCGGAACTTATTGTCCCAACTTTTGTTCCTGGGGTAATACTCCAGAGTGTAGTAGACGGAGCCATCATCCAGGCTTGCCCGGATCCCCGTGTCAAGATCGTTGCGATTAAAAAATGTCTTGCCGCCGGTGCGCTGCGCCATGCTGGACATGGCGGTTTGCGCGGAGAATTGATCGTCTTTAGAGACCCCGGCCGCGCTAATAGGATAAAGTGCGACCTGGGCCGCCATGAGATCGTCAGCAATCTTTTCTATCAGAGGAGAATAATCTTCCATCACCAATGCCTGATCACCCATCAATGAATCCGGATAGAGGCTCAGCGGAAAGCCTTCTGATATCCAGATGAGGTTCTTGCGCCCGCGGTATCCAGCGAGAGCTTGCGCCAGGAACGTCATCCCCCGAAAAGCAGCGGTTCGCCCATGAGAAACATTTCTGAAGGTTCCGCGCTGGCTGAACGGTGACGCAGCAGCCTCAACGGTGGCCAGGTGCGACACCCCGATGCCCTTGTAATGAGCCACGGAATCGCGAAGTTCTTTTGGGTCGGTGGTGAAATCATGCAAAAGGCGCAGGTTGTACTCAAGCGCATAGACCGCAGTTGGCTGAATCTTTGGATTGCTTTCAAGATACTTGATCAACAACTCCTGCGCGTAAGCATGGTTGGAGAAATCGGTATTGATGGCGTCAAGCAGAATTACATTGAGAGCACTGTTTCCGCTATAAGCGGGCGAGTTGGACAAAATGTTATTCGAGGGACGCTGAGCTGGGGCAATGTCCGAAGGCTGGTGGAAGCTGAAGTCTGCCACGGTTTGCTCTATACCATCTTCCGTCACGCTGAAGTCTTCCGCCTTGAGCCCTGTAACAGGCGCTCCCTTGTCGTCAGTTGCTACTACATCAAGGATTACCAGGCGTGTGGTGGAACGATACACAGGCTTTGACCCCTGATTTTGAGCAGACTGCGCCGCAAGCGGCAGACAGGTGATGGCCATTGCAAGAAAACCAACAAGGGCAAAAGTCTTGAACCGATACGCCTTCATAGCAGAGTCTCCGGAAAATGCGCCCACACTATAGCAAAGAATCCGCGCGTTCCCCTTCTAAAAAGCAGGCTGAGGCAACGGTTCACGCCGTAATTTTTAGTTCTTAATGGCGCTCGGCCTGGCCCAAATGGCCCTCCAGAGTGGAGGCAAACTGGTCCAGGGCCTGATTGGAAATTCGGGTAATCGCCGGGCTTGAGTCATTGTGATCAGCTCCAGCAATCGCCACGAACTGCTTGGGCTCGTTTGCCAGATCGAATAGCTTTTGCCCATGCCACATTCCGATGACGCTATCTTTCGTCCCATGCATAATCAGAACCGGGCAATGAACATGCCGGATTCGCTTGTAATTTGTGAATTTGTCAAACGGCAGCAGTGGTATGCGTGTCAATACGCGGTAGGCAGAGAGAAATGGGCTTTGCAGAACCAGCCCGGCAGCGGGCCGCCGAGAGGCAAGCTGCACGGCGGGGCCCGTGCCTACAGAGCGTCCGAAGATAATAATCCGGTCCGGCGGCGTTCCCAGGTTCAGGGCGAGAAAATCATAAGCAGCGCTTTCATCTGCATACGCAGCTTTTTCGCTCGGCTTACCTTCGCTTGTACCGTAGCCCTCATAATCATAAGCAAACACATTGAAGCCTGCCTGGCGCATGTCCTCCAGCCACTCACGAATGTCGCCAAGGTCTTCGGCGTTGCCGTGGCTGACCAGCAGAGTAAAACGCGCATCAGGGTTGGGCAAGTACACGGCTGAGATCTTCTTACCGTTGCCGCTGGTGATTTTGATTATTCCCGGATTGTCAGCGTACGAGGAACGCTGTGGCTGAAAGATGATG
>DASUBD010000006.1:0-7405 GCA_035763445.1 Candidatus Angelobacter sp. | reverse complement strand
AGAGGAAGGTCCCACCGCCTCCGAGCGTTCCAGAAGGTTGATGGCGCGGGGGAGGTCGCCTGATTGCATAAACAGCTCGCCCGCCATGGCAAGATCAGTTGCGCGACGAGGATTCGCGGCGATCACCTGCAACAGAAGCTTCTTGGCTTCATCTGATTTACCCATTCGGATGAAAGTCTGGGCTTTTCCGGAGAGACCTTCCACTGAATTAGGCTGCATGCCCAGACCTTTGTCGTAGGCGTTGAGCGAATCCGTATATTTGCCGGCAAGACGCGAGGTGTAACCGAGCAGAAACCAGTTGCGAGCATCGTTCGGCGCAGCCTGCACCATCCGCTGGGCAAAATTCATGGCGGCGGCGTAGTTCCCTTTTTTCAGCGCCTGTTCGGCCGCGCGCGCATTTCGGCCGACTTCAATACTGCTGCCCCAGCCCAGCCCATTCGGAGACGGTTGAGCCGCAGAAGACTGCTTCCGGCCCTTCTTGCCCTTCTGTGGCGCCGATTGCTTCTGCTGGGAAGGCTGTCCGCCTATTTCAAACGTCTGTGCCGCGCCGTAGCCGGCCAGAGCCAGGGAACAAAAAACCAGAACAAGAAAATTTCTCTTCACGGGACCACCGTTGTCACTTAATTCGCGGCATGAAACTTACCGCCAGGAATCAGCCCGGTCGTGGTTGTGCCAGCCAACCCGGACAGCGCAAATATTCATTGCTTTACTACGAGACGCCAACTGCCGAGCCCAACCGCCGATTGAGCACAAACCGCGCAGCGACACAGGGGGTCAGCAGCTCTCATCTCATCTGAATCGAGATGCTGTTTTGGCTTAGGAGGATTGCTGGCTAGGTGAAAGAGGGTCAAATTGAGAATCCGGATGCCACAAGGCAAACCCGAATACCACTTTTGGAATCGAATTGGTGCGGCAAGCAAAACTGCTGCTCGATTCATACCGTCTTTTTCGCTGTCGCGACCGCGGAGGTTCTTTCATGAGTTCCCCATCCTTTGCCGTCACCAGACCGGCCCCCGTGTTGGCCCGGGGTATTCCCTTGAGCTGGGTACTTCTCCTGGCTCTGCTGGTGCACGGCCCGCTGCTCATATTGCAGCTGCCGAATAGCACGTATGACGCGAACTTCCATAAATTTTTCGCGTCGCATTATGCGGAACATTGGTTTGATCCGTGGAACACCAAACAGTTCACAGGCTTTTCGCAGACCACTTATCCGCCCATGGAGCAGCAGTGGCTGGCGCTTCTGTCACACCTTACCGGCCTGAACCTGGGCTATATGATTGTGCAATTCATTGCAATTCTGCTCCTGCCGATCGGCGTCTATCGATACTCACGAATATGGGTGGACGAGCGAGCAGCAAGCTATGCTGCGGCTTTGAGTGTGCTTCTGGGATCACTGGCTTCACTGGTATACAACGCAGGACAGCTTTCCACTACGTGGGCAGCGCCTTTGTATTTGAACGCGCTGCCTTATTACTACGACTGGGCTCGTAAAGGGAAAGTCAGCACGCTGCTTAAGGGACTTTTCCTGTTTTACGCCGCCGCATCCGCTCACCACGTGACTCTGCTGTTCGGCAGCTTCATCTTTGCTCTGCCGGTGGTTGCGATTGCCTATATGGACCGCCATCGTGACGATGCTGACGCCGGCGTAGTCGGCGTAACGGCAAGGACAATTATCTTCGGGGTTTGCGCCATTGGCGGAGTGCTGGTGGTCCTGTACCCGTTTGTCGTGGCCATTTTGGCGAACCCGATCAAACAGATGCCAATCCCCCACAACAGCCGCCTCAACTTCTTCTTGTACCCCGAATGGGGAATGGTCTTCTTCGTGATTCCGTGGGGCGCAATGATCCTGGCTCTGCCCTATATCTTCATCAAGGGTCTTAAAGAAGCGCGATTGCGGCCCCTGTTCCTGGGGTTCTGGCTGGCGATGATTTACTCGCTGGGCGGAACCACACCGCTTCCCAAGCTCATGCTCGGTCGTGCATTCGACGTCCTTACGTTTGAGCGCTTCAGCCTGCTGGCCCATGTGATGGCGTTGCCTATAGTAGGGCTACTTGTGGTTGAGCTTATCGAGCGCTACGGACGTAAAGGAGCGTTTACCGTGGGCGCACTAGCGTCGCTGACGATGGGCTTTGCTGTCGCGTGGCCGATTTACCACGTGAGCCGTGACAAACCATTCAGCACAGACGAGGTTGTCTCCTTCCTGAACCGTGATGGGCACGACAAGTTCCGATATCTCACGCTGGGCTTCGGGGCCAGCAAGTTCGACCAGGTCAGCACCTACACCACCGCCCAAAGCGTGGATGGCGATTACAACTCAGCCCGCCTGTTGCCGGAAATGACCCAATTCGGCGCCGGGCAGCTGACCAATGCCAAGTATTACGGCACCAGCGGCATGGAGTCGCTCCGCGCCATGCTGAAGCATGCCGATCACTATGGACTCAAATACATCTTCGTCCGCGATCCCTTCTATGAACCTTTGCTGGCATTTGCCGGTTGGCGGCAGGAAGAAACGTACGATCGCGGAAACGTAACTTTATGGGTGAAGGACGGCATTGCTCCGGCACGACCTACGGATCTGGGCCTGCGTCCGACGAGGATTCAGGGGATCATGTGGGGAACGCTGCCCATCGGCAGCAGCATTGTCGCGTTGTTGCTGGTGGTCTTGTTACCGGATAAACGCATTTCACGCGGGGAGCCGCTGGAGTTCCCTATTGCAACCAACGAACCAGTTCTGCGGGAGGCACGGTAATGGGCCGCATTCTGACTATCATCTTTGTGATCCTGACGCTGGGGCTGGTCGCCGTGGGCGCTATTCATAAAAGCGCCACGGCACCGGCGTCCACTCCTCAAGGCGCTGTTGAGGACATGTTCATGAACGTTCAGGGGCATGACTGGAAGAGCGCCTATTCTTACATCGCTCCATCCAGCAACGTTGACCTGCAAACTTTCACCAAAGACCTGACCGGACGTGATGGCAGCCTGCGCACCTACTCGCAGCTTGAGAGCATTAACACGCGCAGCCTGCATGAAGGCGAAGATAGTGCCGTTGTCCGCGCCGAACTCAAATATTCCACCGCGGTTGGGGCTTTTTACGATACCCGCGACCTGAAGGTCATAAAAGATAACGGGCAGTGGAAGATTGTCTGGGTAGCGGAGAAAAATCCAACCGTCCCCCCGCAGGTCATTCCGGTGAATTATCTCCGCTGGGACATCATCTGGCGAGGCGAGGGAGATGACTGGGGCGCACAGAACGTGGAAAATCCGCACGTGCGCATTCTCTCCATGAATCCAACTGAGCACAACGGCAGTGTGATCATCATGGGCGAGGTGGAAAACGAAGACACAGTGCCGGCTTTCGTCTCCGTGGGGGCGACTCTCGTGGGGAAAAACGGACAGGATCTGTCCCAGGAAACCAGCTTTGACAAAACCTCTCACGTGCTGCTGCCGAAAGAGATTTCGCCATATCGCATCGATTTCCCGAACACAAAGCTTTCACAACTGAAGTCTGTGCGCATGAAGCCAGATTCCA
This sequence comes from Candidatus Angelobacter sp., assembly GCA_035763445.1. GTDB lineage: Bacteria > Acidobacteriota > Terriglobia > Terriglobales > Acidobacteriaceae > Angelobacter. The sequence continues at coordinate 3,876 of DASUBD010000006.1, read as the reverse complement.
TGCTGGTCCCTGCTTCAGCGGATCCGGTGATTGGCGTGACCCACCAGCGGATTGAAAAGGACGCCAAGGGACGCACCGTTCTGCAGGGAGATCTGGTGAACGAAAGCGGTGAAACCGTCAACATCCCCCATGTGCTGGCGACGTTCTATGACAACACGGGCAAGGTGATCTGGGTCTCCGACGGTTATGTGGATCACGCTCTGCTGCCGCAAACACCCCAGCCTTTTGCCGTAAGCGTGCTCGATGATCTTGCTTCCAACGTGCACTCGTATCGGGTGACTGTGAACCAGTACAGCTTGAACCGCGAGGACTAGGCAGATGCGCAGACTTGTTGCTATTGCGATCACGATTGCGGCTTGCTGGTTTGCCGCCAGCCGCGCTAACGGAGCTGAAATTCGCGTTCCGGAAAAAGCTGTTGCCGGGCAGGATCTGAGCATTGCCACAGGTGGAAGCGGGGAAGGCACTCTCCTGCTGGTAGGGCCGGGCGAAGTAATCAAGCACAAAATCACATTAGGTCAAAACGCCGAGATTAAAGGCGAAGAACTGAAGCATGCTGGGCGCTGGATTGCCATCGTTCGGGGTGGCAGCCCGCAATCGCAGGTCTTCTGGGTTGAGCCCGGTAAACCCGCGAACCTGAGCTTTCTGGCACGGCCTTCCCGTGTGCCTGTGAACCGTCCTAGCGTGATCAGCGGCTTCGTGTTTACGTTTGACAAGTTCCAAAACCTGGTTGTTGACCCCACACCCATCACTTTTACGCTGAGTGTGGGCGGTACCGGGGCTTCACAAAATGTGACCACAAAGAACGGCGTGGCGTGGGTGCGCAGTTCCTCGGCCAAAAAAGCGGGCTCCGCCCAGTTTGTGGCTAAAGTTGGAGATGTAACGGTTACTCGCGTGGTTCAACAGGTGGCCTCCGACCCGTGCAACTTGCGCATGCACATTGCGAGTCGAAACAAAGACCGTGTTACGGTGCAAACCGATCCCATTCGCGACTGTACCGGCAATTCGGTGCCCGATGGCACGATTGTGACTTTTATCGAGACCGACCAGACCGGGCGGAGCGTGGTTGATGCACGTATCAAGAAGGGAATTGCTACCGCTGAGCTGCCGGCATCATCCAATGCACGCATAACAGTGGCTTCGGGCGTGGTGCTGGGGAACGAATTGAACGTGGGAGGCGGAGAATGAGGCTGCACTCGCTGCCCGACTCAACTCAAAAGCAACTCAAGCCTGCAAACGGTTCCAACCCCAGACTTGCTCGCATTCTGGTCTTTGCTGCGGGTCTAACCTTGATGATTTCCGGCGCCGTGCCTCTGGCCAAAAGAATTCTCGCGGATACCAAGCCGAATGTTCAGTTGAACGTGACCAATGCTGCTCCTCGCGAAGTGGAAGAGAACACTGAACAATCGGTATTGCGCGATTACACGGCTGCCTGGAAAGGCCTGAGCGCCGCGCTGGCCAACAATTCTCTTGCGCCGCTCAATGAGAACTTTACTGGTTTCGCTCTGGACAAGCTCACCCAGCGCGTAAAAGACCAGAAACAAAACGGCCTTACCACGCGGATCATCGACCATGGCCACAAAGTGGAGGCGGTCTTCTATTCGCCGGACGGGTCAGCGATTGAACTCAAAGACACCGCCTCGCTTGAAACCCAGGTGCTCGATGGGGGTAGCGTGATCCACTCTGATCAGGCGCAGGTGCAATATTACGCGGTGCTCACTGGCGCCGAAGATCGCTGGAAGGTGCGAGTGTTGGAGAGCGCGAAGTAAGAACGAGACAGCTAGGCAGATTTGGGAATTGAGTAAGTTGGTAATTGGGTAATTGAAATGCGATTCAAGAGGTGTGCTTTTCAATTACCAGATTACCAACTTACCCAATTACCAAATCCTTTTGCCCTCGCGAAGATTCAAGCCGTCAACTCAAGAATCAAATTAGAGGATATATCTTGAAAGGTCCTGGTCCTTCACAATGTCCGTGAGCATCTTCTGCACATAAGCGGCATCAATGGTCACGGTCTTTTCCTTGATATCCGGCGCGTCAAAGCTGATCTCGTCCAGCACTCGCTCCATGATGGTATGCAAGCGCCGTGCCCCGATGTTCTCAGTCGAGTCATTCACTCGAAAGGCGAAGCTGGCAATCTCATCCAGGGCTTCACGCGTGAATTCCAGCTTGAGGCCTTCAGTCTCAAGCAGGGCAGTGTACTGCTTGACGAGAGAGGATTTGGGCTCGGTGAGAATGGCAATGAAGTCTGCCATGGTCAGTGATTTGAGTTCTACACGGATTGGGAAACGGCCTTGCAATTCCGGAATCAGGTCACTGGGTTTGGAGACGTGGAAAGCACCAGCCGCGATGAAGAGAATGTGGTCGGTGCGCACCATTCCGTAACGCGTATTCACAGTAGTGCCTTCCACAATCGGCAGAATATCTCGTTGCACACCCTCGCGCGAAACATCAGGCCCATGGCCGCTTTCACGACCTGCGATCTTGTCTATTTCATCGAGAAAGATAATTCCTGACTGCTCCACGCGTTCCACCGCAACACGCGTAACCTGGTCCATATCTATCAGCCGTGATTCCTCTTCCTGGATCAGGTATTCGAACGCTTCGCTGACCTTCATCTTCCGCTTCTTTGTGCGCTGGCCGAAGATATTGGGGAGCATATCCTTGATGTTGATGTCCATCTCCTCCACGCCCTGGTTGGAGATGATTTCAAAGGCCGGCATGGAGCGTTCGCGCACATCGAGTTCGACAATTCTTTCATCAAGCGCACCTTCACGCAGTTGCTGGCGCAGCTTCTCGCGAGTCCGGGAACTAGAGTCGCCGTCCTCAGCAGCCAGAGCAAAGCCGGCAGTAGGTGAAGAGGCAGGCGCTGATGTTCCGGGCAGCAACAAGTCAAGCAGCTTGTTCTCGGCGCTCTCTTCAGCCTTTTCCGCGACTTCTTCGAGCCGCTCCTCGCGAATCATGTCAATGGCGATTTCCACCAGGTCGCGGATCATGGATTCCACGTCGCGTCCCACATAACCGACCTCAGTAAACTTTGAGGCCTCCACTTTGAGAAATGGAGAGTTCGCAAGACGAGCCAGGCGGCGTGCGATTTCGGTTTTGCCCACGCCCGTGGGACCGATCATAATGATGTTCTTGGGCATGATTTCTTCTGCCAGGTCTGGCGGAAGCTTCTGCCGGCGCATGCGGTTGCGCAACGCGATGGCTACCGCCCGCTTGGCCTCATGCTGGCCAACCACGTACTTATCCAACTCAGAAACAATCTCTTTCGGGGTTAGTTCATCCAGGACTACATCCGTCTCTTCAGCTGTCCCGGGCAGATAAATTGCCATTTGCGAAAAACTCCTTAAATTCCTTTGCTCAGCGACTCGGCTTGTTCCCCGCGCTCGGCCGGTCTTTGGTCCGGATCACAAACTTCAACCCTGACCAGGTGTCATCAATTGCGCAAACCTTCACGTCCACCAACCCGCAATCGAGGCCTATGTCACGCACTACATTTTCCGTAAGATCCGTTGGCATTCCTGAAGCCTTCTTCGGCCAGGAGATCCATAACATTCCGTCTGGAACCAGCTTTCCGGCGAGCTGGGCAAAATTCTTTTGCAACTCCGCCTTGCGGTCAGTAAAGCAGATAATTACGTTTGCTTTCCCGGCGAGCTTCTCTGTGTGTTCTGCACCCCGCGGCATGGGGCCCAGGTCCTTGAGAAAGCTCGGAGGGTGGTTACGCAGAATGATGCGATGTCCGGGTTTGATTCCGATCTTTTGAACCAGCGGCGTTCCTGAATAACCAGCCATGGCGGATCAGTGTGCGGAAACAGTTTGTTTTTCCGGTGTGGCGGAGAGCTCCTCAATGATGAAATTCTCGTTGGTATAAATGCA
>DASUBD010000005.1:0-4114 GCA_035763445.1 Candidatus Angelobacter sp. | reverse complement strand
GGAACACCTTGTGGAAAGCGAGCTGTTTGGCTATGAGAAGGGCGCGTTCAGCGGAGCTGATTCAAACAAACCCGGCTTTTTTGAGCTCGCGGACAGAGGGACGCTCTTTCTGGATGAAATCGGCGATCTGGACATGAAAGTTCAGGTGAAGTTGTTGCGTGTGCTGGACGGTGCTCCTTATTTCCGCCTGGGCGGCAGCAAAAAGGTAAACGTGGATGTCCGGGTTGTCGCCGCGACGAACCGCGACCTGGAAGATCTGGTCGGACAGGGCCGATTCCGCGAGGATCTCTACCACCGACTGGCGCAGTTCAAACTGGATGTACCGCCGTTGCGCGATCGCCCAGAGGACGTGCTTGGAATCGCGGAACAAGTGCTGCATGAGCATTATTCTGACTCCGTCTTCACGCAGGATGCGATTGATGCGCTGCTTTGCTATCGCTGGCGAGGAAACGTACGCGAACTGCGCAATGTAGTATTTCGCGCTGTGTTGCAGGCAGACAATGCCCAGGACCAGATTACCGCTGACGATCTGCAAATCGGCGGTACTGAGCCACGGGAAAAGAGTGCTGTTCCCATTTCGGGCGACCTGGATGACATGGAGCGGCAGATGATCTTTCAGGCTCTGGAAAAACATGGCGGAAATCAGGGCAAGGCCGCCGACAGTCTGGGGATTTCACGCCGCACTTTGTTGCGCAAGCTGAAACTGTATCGTGAAGAAGAAGATAAGCCGGCAGCAGGCACACTCAGCGTGAGCCAGCAGAAGTACTATCGCGCTGACCTGGAATTGCCGGTGATGATGAAGTACGCCAATGAACAGTTTGAAGGCGTGCTGACGAATCTAAGCCTGGGCGGCGCCGGAGTTCTCACTGAACATCCGCTGAAGTTCGGCGCGCCGGTGTCACTGTATTTCGCCATTCCCGGAACCAACAGCGCGGCGGATATTCTTGGCCGAGTGGCCTGGACACAAAAAGAAGGCCACCACGGAATCCAGTTCTCTGATCTGCCATCTTCTCTGCGTACGACGCTGCAACGCTGGCTGCAATCTGAAATGAAGAAAGATGGATGGGAACTGGCGGATAACTAGCGTTCCCCGAAAAACCTCACCGCTGATAAGACTGATCCAACTGATTTGCGCAGATAAAGCCGATTCATGAAAAGTGTGTTTCGGCTGACACGGCGTCAATGAATGCCCACATCGCACCGCGGAAATTATCTTACTAACTCTCATAGAATCAACATTTTCTGCTTTGGTCCCCTTGCTGCAATTAGGAAGGCCAGCTGCGCGAGCAGCGGAGGTGATCAACATGACGCAGATAAATTCAACAGAACCCAGGAAGCCGCGGAGCGTAGCTCGTGCCATGGGCCGCATCTTCGGTTTGGGCATACCAGCGACAGCGGTGATGACGGCAGCGCTGGCGGTGGTATTCGCGGTGGCAATCGATGGTTGCTCCAGCAAGAACAAGCAAACCAGCCAGAACACAAATCCCAGCACAAACGTTGCAGCTCTTCCGGCGCCAAGCCCGGCGTTGAGCCAACCGGCGGCAGCAACACCGGCGGTAGTGGCAAAAAAGAAGACCATCAAACGGCCGGCAACGGTGACATACAGTGACAAGACTTCCGGGATATCATTCCGCTATCCATGGAAATACAAGCTTCTGACGCCGGATAAGGGCGACGAAGCCAAAGCTGAATTGGCCAAGCTGCCCACCAACTTCATGAACGCCAGCGCAACCGGCATTGCCGCGGTGGAACTGAACAACGGCCCGGTGAGCTCATTCATGAATGTGAGCGTAGTAAAAGGCATCAGCGCAGAGCAATGCCAGCAATTTGCCATGTCCTCACCCCAGAGCAACAACGAAACTCCCATTGAGACCGATGACGAATCGGGCGTGAGCAAAGTGAGCCTGCGCGGCGTGGAGTTCACCAAGGCGGATGAAGTCACGGAGCAGCTTGAAGCGCGGTACTACCATCACTTTGAGCCGGGCCTCGACAAGAACACAGGGTCTTGCTACGAGTTCGCACTTGGCATCTCTGAGCCGCCTGAGAGCACGAACACGGTGGATGAAGTCGCCCGGTTCCAGCAACTGGAGCGGATCTTCGGTACCGTGAAGATCCAGCCGGAGCAGGTGCAGGTGATCACGGCGAGCGTTCCGGATCAACCGGTAAGCGTGACCGACCCGCAGTAGCCCTTCTCGCTAGAAAGAAAGATTGAGCCAGGCTCCAAGCGAGCCTGGCTCTTTTGCTTGCGGGGCCGCTACTTTTTCTTTGAGGGATCGTCACTGGGATTTACGTAGTTCAACTTGAAAGGCGCAATGCCGTTGACTTGAACAATGGTCTCGCCTTTGGCAACGGCAAAGTGATGCATGTGCGCGGGCATAGCAGCAAACGAACCGGGCTGAAGCGCCTGCATTCCAGTTTCATCAAACTTGTCTCCCATTCCGACATGGAACTCGCCAGAAATCACGCTAACGTTTTCCTGGGTCGGATGCCAGTGCGGCATGATCTTGAAGCCGTCTGGCATTTTTAAACGTACCACGTACTCGCCGGTTCCTGCCGGGTTGCCGGTGAGCACAGCGAACTGAGCGCCGGGCGAAAGCACTGGAGGAGCATCGCCCCATTTAACAGTTTCTGGCGTGGTGATGGACGCAGTGTGCGTTGCGGCTTTGGTTGACTTCCCTTTGGTTGTCGCCTTCCTGGCAGTCTGGGCAAGGCCAAGGCTGCCGACCAGCAACAAAACGAGAAAACATCTACGCATGGACCCCTCCTCAAGCGATTGGTATGAGAGTTGTTATACGCTCAGGGCTGCGAAGCGGGCAAGCCGCGGCTGGTGCAGGATTTTGAAGTGCGATGACGGACTGGAGGCAGTTGACATTGCGGCTCTGATCGCGTCAAAAACAAAATACAGAGGAGATGGTGCGATGGCCAGACTGATGCAGGACCTTAAATATGGCTTACGTGTTCTGCGCAAGAGCCCGGGATTTTCACCTGTGGCAGTGCTGGTGCTTGCTCTGGGGATCGGAGCTAACACGGCAATCTTCAGCGTGGTGAATGCTGTGCTGCTGCGGCCTTTGCCATTCGAGGACCCGTCCGGCATCGTGCATGTGTGGCATGTCCCTCCACCAAAACAATTTCCCGGCATGACCAGGTTTTCTGTATCGGCGGCAAATTACACCGACTGGCAACGCGAGAACCACGTGTTCGACAAGATGGCCATCTTCAGCGGCGCCAGCATGAACCTGACGGGAGGCGGAAAGCCTGAATTCGTACGGGCCGCCGCAGTCTCATCTGACTTTTTCGCAGTGCTGGGAACAAAGCCCTTGCTTGGCCGCACATTTGTTCAAGGCGAGGACCAACTGGGACACCAGCACGAAGCCGTGCTGACATATGCATTCTGGAAGAGCCGCTTTGGTGGAGACCGGAGCATCGTGGGCCGCCAGATCACGATGAACAATGAGCCTTACACCGTGGTTGGTGTAATGGGACCGGAATTCATGTATCCGGCATGGGAGCAAAAGTTGTGGGTACCGCTGGCATGGACTCCAAAGGAAGCAGCCGTGCGTGGCGAACACCATTCCATTGTGATTGCGCGGCTCAAGCAGGGAACGGACATCAAGCAGGCACAGGCAGAGATGTCCGCGATTTCTGACCGGCTGGCACGCCAATATCCTGAAGACGACAAGGACTGGGGCGCACTGGTGGTGCCTTTGCGTGAGGACATAGTTGGTGATGTCAGACCCGCTTTGCTGGTGCTGCTGGGCGCGGTGGCATTTGTTCTGCTGATTGCGTGCGCCAACGTGGCGAATTTGCTGCTGGCCAGAGCGCTGGCGCGCAATAAAGAAATTGCCATCCGCTCCGCGCTGGGAGCAAGCCGCACACGTTTGATCCAGCAATTGATGATTGAGACCATAATTTTGGCCCTGGGCGGTGGGCTCGCGGGACTCGTGGTGGCAAAGTTCGGCATGGATCTGATTGTCCATTTCCTAGCGCAGCAGCTACCCCGTTCAACGGAGATCGGCCTCGATGGCATCGTGCTTCTGTTCACGCTGATTGTCTCTGTGTTGACCGGACTTGTAGCGGGGCTGATGCCTGCGTGGCGCTTGAGCAAAGCCAATGT
>DASUBD010000004.1:0-4095 GCA_035763445.1 Candidatus Angelobacter sp. | reverse complement strand
AGTCCTGCGTCCGTCTGACGGAGACGCTTCAGCAGGTCTTCCCACAGAGCGTCGAGAATGGGGATTTTGGCCAGTTCGTTCTTGGTGGTGAGCGCGTGCTCCGGCTTAATGGCATGGGGCACAAGGCCTGTAGCTTGTGCCGCGGAAGAGACATTGATATTACGCTGGCACATGCCTTCCAACAGGATCATGCGAAACAGTGCTGATTGTATGCTGGGGCCGCTGGTAATGGCGCCGTGATTGGGCAACAGCACCACTGGTTTTTTGCCAAGCGCCTGCGCAAAGGGGCGTATGCGGTCTTCTGACTGGGCAAGTCCTGTGAACTCCTCGTCGACGATGGCAATATCATCAGCCAGCAGACAGCTCTCCTGATCGTATGCATCCGGCAACTTTCGGAATGTAGTCCAGGTGACAACGTTTGGAGGATGCGTGTGCGCCACCGCCGCTATATGCGGGTTGTAGCGGTGAATCACGCCGTGCAGATGGATGGTTTCATTCACGTAAGGCTTTACCGAGGGATCATGCTCCACGACACTGCCGCTGAAGTCCATTGTCAATACATCCGCAGGCGTCATGGTAGCGAAGGAGGGTCCAAAGCGGTTCACCAGCATTCGATTGTCGCCGATGGTGATGCTTAAATGTCCCGCATTGCCAACGCTCAGGCCAAAGCGATAAAGTAGGCGCGCGGCGCAGCACAGATCAAATTTCAAGCCGTTTACGTCCATGGTCTTCCTCCAGGGCTCCTCTTGCGTTACTACCACTTATTTGGTTTCTTCGTTGAGATACTTCACCAGGTGCATGTAATCTTCACGCGCCGGCAGAAAGAAATCCAGATTCATCACCGGTTCGGTGCCGAGCGGCTCAATATAATGCGTTACCCCCGCCGGAATCACCAGAAAAGAGCCGGGACCAACTTCATGCCCGGTATCCCCTATGTGATAAATGGCACGGCCACTCACGATATACGCAAGCTGCTCAAAGGTGTGGCTATGCGGATTGAGCTTCATGCCTGGATGGCACTCATTCATGACCATCATCATGTCTTTCCACTTGAAGCCCTTGCGGCTTATTCCTGCGCGCACAACTTCTGAGGGGATATGGTCCCAGTTGTAAGCCTTTCCGCTCGATTTCTGTTCCGTCTTGGTGGTCATTGGTTATGCGCCTTTCTTCGTGGGCAGATGGCGCTCAGCTGATGATTCAAGGCCGAGCAACGCCTCCGCGTTTTTCTTGATCATGAATTCAATCTCCTGCTCTTTGATCCCGATGTCGAGCAGCTTTTCTACTGTGTAACGGAGACCTTCCACGGGCAGAGGATTGTTTTTCTGCCCCAGGTCCGAGCCAAGCAAAGTACGCTCCGGGCCAACCAGTTCAATCCAGCGCTTAAGCCGGTCAAAGTTCCAGAAGTGGAACGTCGATTCCGGATGATACATGCACATGGAGTGTTCAATGTAAGCGCCCAGCCGGACAAATTCCTGCACGTCCTGCTCGCTGGCATCTATGACGAAATCAGGATGATTGATCAGCATTTTGCGGACACCAACCTCTTTGGCGGCGCGAAGCAAGGCCAGTGCTTCAGGAACAGAGACGTGTCCTGAAGACAGAATGGCATCGGCTTCAGCAATCAACTCAAGAATGGTTCGCGCCGCGGGAAGAAGCTCTCCCTTTTCGTCCAGCACCTTCACCGGAATATCCGGCAGCTCGCGGCCCACCTGGGAAGGGAACTTCATGTGCGGCTGCGCTTCATGGTGTTTGATGTGGTTCACGGACGAAATGGTGGGGAACCAGACGATCTTTCCCCCAAGCCGCAGGGTCATGTCGACAATGTAAGGGTTGAGACCTCCAACGTAGCTATTGAGGGCCACTCCGCCAAAAACGTGCACAGGAACATTCTTGAGATCGTGGTTCTTGAGGGGTACCAGTTCAGGGGCTGTGGTGTGATGGTGACTTTTGATGACGATGGCGCGCATGCCGGCCTGAGCGGCCTGTTGCGCTGCTTCAACCGCGTCAAGGCGGCGAGGAAACAACGATGGCGATGGATGAATATGAAGATCAATTGATCCCTGCAAGAGCCGCGTTACGGCATCCATGAGTCCTCCTGAAATTACCAGCCAAATCCGGGCAAGCCCGCATCCTGCGTTGATCCCCAGGGCTCCAGATTTTCCGCTCCGGGCTCAACCCCGGCGGCCAGCTTGCGATATCCGCGATCAAAATACAGCAATGGATCGGGCTTCTTGTCCCTGAGTTCGCATTCCACTACGTGGCCGATAAAGATGACGTGATCAGCCGCGGGAATCGTCTGTTCTACCTCGCACACAAACCAGCCGAGAACATCCGACAAGACTGGAATCTCGCATCCCGAATGCTTTGCGTACTGCACCCCTTCAAAGTGCGCTCCTCGCGAAGCAAACTGCTCGGCATATTTTCGTTCATGATGCGGCAGTAAATGCACCGCGAACCAGCCCGTCTCAGCCACTCCCTGCGCTGTGCGCGAAGTGGTAGCGAGAGAAATCAAAAGCAGCGGCGGTGTTGCCGAAACTGAACAGACCGCAGTGGCCGTTAATCCCACAGCTTCACCGCCGAGAGTGCTGGTAATAATGGTCACACCAGAAGCGAGATGACGAATGACGTCGCGAAAACTTGCTGCATCTGCAGAAGTCTCACGGGCTGAGCTCTTCGGGTTTTCATGCGACGACATGGCTCTTCTCCCGGGTGGCTGGGTTCTTCTCCTGCTCCCGTTTGTCCCACTCGGCAGTGCGGCTGGCAAAATCCCACACGCGGTTCTTGAGTTCCTGCTGCCGGGGATAATTCTGGTATCGCAGCATGGCCAGCCTCCATGGGTCGCCGGAAAAATAGCGTTCGTAAAGCGTCTGCCGTCCGGCAAAAGATGAACAGGAGACGTCCCACGCGATGCGGAAGAGTTCAATGCGCTTGTCTGCGGGAATCGTTGCGCCCTGGTAATAACGCTCCACGTCGGCTGAGCGTTCACCGATCAGCTCTTCATGGCTGGGAACCATCACCAGGCCGCTTGCACCGAGAATCTGGATAATCTCCACCAGCCGCGGGTAGAGCTGCGGGAAGAGCGTCCGCACAGTCAACAGCGGCTGGTCGTTGGGAAGCACCGTGCCATTCGGCCCGGGAATACAATCGACTTCTGAAGCGCGAATGCAGCTGCGGACCAGTTCGACGGTGTTAATCATTTCGTGGATATAGTTCTGCACGTGTTGAAACCCGCCGATCCCAACCGCGTCTGCCATATTCAGTGCCACGCCCAGCATGAACTCAGCTTTCGCCAGATTCTTGGTAGCGAACTGATGCATGATCTGGTTCATGGTCCCGGTCTCGGCGAACATTCCGTTACCCAGTTTGGGCTCCTGATAAATAAAGACGCGCTCCCATGGAACGAGCACATTTTCAAAAATGGCGACGCAGTCCATTTCATCGAGTCGTGAGGAGAAGGGGTAATCCTGCACACGGCCATCTCGCGGCGTTATCGCCGGTCGGCAGATAAAGCGCAGTCCTTCAGTGGCCATCGGGATGGAAAAAGCGAATGCATAGGGTCGCGCCTCATCGGAGAGCTGCAGAAACGTGGAAGGGAAGACCGCAATATCGTTCGAGAAGGGCGCCAGGGTGGCAATCATGCGCGCGCCATGCACAATGATGCCGGCATCAGTTTCCTTGATGATGGCAGCCGCTGTGTTCTGCTGATGCACCGGCTTGGAACGGTCTGTCTGGGGGTTGATCAGGGTGTGCGTCAGCGCCAGATCGTTTTTGCGCAGATATTCGTAGTAGTTGCGGATATTCTTGCCGAACCGCTCCCCGCCTCGAGCAAAATATTCGTGGGCAGAGCCGAAGCCGGTCATGTGCACGTTCATGAAATCAGGGCTCCGGCCCATCATCCCGCCGGTCCAGTCCATCCATGCTTTGACCATCTCGCGACGCCGTACCAGATCAGCCTGCGATTTCGGCTCTATATAGGAGAGGCCGGTGCGCTCGCCATCCGGAGCGGTATAAGTGAGTTTTTCCTGCAGCGCAGGGTCGTGCTGCATGTCATAGAGTTCGGCAATGGATTCAGCCACAGCACGGAAGCGCGGATCT
>DASUBD010000003.1:0-3826 GCA_035763445.1 Candidatus Angelobacter sp. | reverse complement strand
GTTCTCGATGTGCCGCTCACGATGTCCCGCGTCGTATCCGGAATAGCCGTCGCTCTTCCCTACTTTCGGTAGCGGCCCGAACTCCAGGTCCGGCTTTTGCACGAGGGTGTCGTCAACCAACTCAAACATTCTGGATTTTTTCCGGTCGAAAAGAGCAATACAGGTGCGCGGCATGCCGCTGCGCGCGGCAACCAGCGGCTTTAAATGAAAGCGGGAATTCACTATGATCTGCGACTGCCCCAACCGGGGCGGAATATCCAGCTCACGCCATACCCCGAGTCCTCGACAGGCGAAGATGGCTTTGCCACGGGAGTGATTGCCGTGCAGCCCCTCAGCAATCTGCAAAATGCGCTGGAGATCTTCACGCAAAGGAGGGTGGCTGCCATTGCGCTCGGCGCGGCGCAGCGCTTCCCGCACCAAGTCCTTGACCAGAATTGCTTCCTGGCGATGGGACTTGTCCTGCGGCGTCTGCGGCTGGAAATAAAAAGAAATGGCAGACGCTTTGGGAGATTCATATTGCGCAAGCTGGCGAATTTCTTCACGCGTGATCATGCTTCCTCCTGATTGTGTATGGCGGCGCTTCAGGCCACGCGGGAGCGGTTGAGCAGCCTGCTGCGGAAATCATTCCGTTCCGGCAGTTTCTGCTGCACCCGCGCGCGTGCCTTTTCAATGGACTTGCGGACCTGGTCAGGCGGGCGGTCCGACAATCGCGAAATCTCGTCAATGGTGAAGCCTTCCAGGGTATAGAGCACGAACGCCTCGCGGTCGGGAGCGTTGAGTTCGCGCAAGACGATATCCAGCTGAGCAACCATCTCCTCACTGGCAAAAATTTCTTCCGGAGTGCGGATGCTCACGTCGCTTATCACGCCCTCTCCCTGCGGCTGATCGTCCGGCTGATGGTACTGCAGCACGTTCTCATCACTGCCGGTAACGTTTTGCATGCGCGCAGGAACGTCCAGAGAAACATCAGCAGAATCGGAATTGGCTTCAGCAATGCGGCGTATGGCCTGCAAGGCAAGCCCCTGAAGCCTGCTCTCTTCGGTAAGAAAAGCCGAGGCAGGCGCTTCTTCAGAAAGCGCGCTCACCATAACCTCGCCGAGAACTTCTTCACTGGTGACCTGATCTTCGCGAAGCTGGCCGACGTTGGTCCGGTACCGGATCTCACCATCAATGAACTGGCGCAGCCTGGGTAGATTTGCATTGAGCCAGGTTTCAAGATCGTTTCCCACATTGGCAGGAGCACCGTTCGTAGGCCGGTCCTGTGGTGGAACCGAGGCGAGTGTTTGTTCGAACGGCACCGTCGGCTCCAATATCTGTCCACGCCCGGTCTGGCGACGGCGTTTGCTCCAGTCTCCGCGGAGAAGTTCCTTATGCCGTGTGACTTGCGATAAAAGATCAGTAAAGCCTGCCTTGACGGCAGCAACTCCGGAATCGCCGAGTGTTTGCACCGCCATCTGTCCTGTGGGCAGGCGCAGATTGAGAGCAAAACTCAGGCCCTGCCCGGCTTGCTCATCCAGAGTGGCATGGAGATGTACCAGATCAGGATTGAAGACCTGCAGCCTGCGTTCAAGTTTCTGGGTTTGATTTTGGAATTCGCGTTCTACTTCGGGCGTCTTGCCTGCTTTGTAGCTGACGTGAACGTTCATGTGTGCCTCGGCTCGGGAGCAGATTTCCCAACAGAAGGTCCGCAGGCCCTCATTACTTATCGCAGATTGTACACCTGCCAATGAGACGCTTTCACGCGCTTGAATGTTGCACTCGAAAAATATTCGGCTAGGTGCGGAAAGGACTTGATTTTGCATTGTTCATATGCAGATGTGACGCCGCTTTGAGCCAGGCAGGAAACAGGCGGAGTGAAGCGAACTGGTTTCAGAGCTGATTGGGTTTTAAAGCTGATTGATCATCGATGCAACGTATCCGGCGCCGAATCCATTATCGATGTTCACTACGCTGACGTTTGAAGCGCAGGAATTCAGCATGCCCAGCAGAGCAGCCAGTCCGTTGAAAGACGCACCATAGCCAATGCTGGTAGGCACAGCGATCACGGGCACCCGAACCAGCCCTCCGACAACACTGGGCAAAGCACCTTCCATTCCGGCACAGACAATCACAACACGGGCCTGGTCGAAAACATTGTGATTGGAAAGCAGGCGGTGAATGCCGGCGACTCCTACGTCGTAAAGATGCGTCACTTTGTTGCCCATGATATCGGCTGTGATCAGAGCTTCTTCTGCCACGGGGATATCACTGGTTCCGGCGGAAACCACCACGATTGTCCCCTTGCCATGGACGGTGTGGTCCTGGCGCAGGACAATGGCGTGAGCTGATTCGCGGTACTCAGCCTTGCGCACCCGTTTCCTGACAGCCTGAAAGTGATCTCGATCCGCTTTGGTGGCCAGAACATTGCCGCCGTGGGCTGCCAGCTTTTTGAAAATGTCCGCTACCTGTTTGGGGGTTTTGCCGAGTGAGAAGATGACCTCCGGCATGCCGGAGCGCAATTTTCTGTGATGATCAACCTTGGCGAAACCCAGATCTTCAAAGGGCATGTGACGGAGGCGGGACAAGGCGTCATCAGGAGAGACGCTGCCGTCGCGGACCTGCTCAAGAAGTTTGCGGAGTGTGGAGGGTTCCATGGCGGCTCTAATTGCGGATCATGCTTTTCCGCAGCTTTAGGTTAAAAAGTGCATAGATCCTTCGACTTCGCGCCGTTGATCGTTGCATGACGAAAGCTCCTTCGAGGCGCTCCGCTCAGGATGACAATCTTACCAGTGAGAAAAGCCCTTATTGACGTGGCCGGAGCCGGTGTCATTCTTTGGCTGCGGCGGCGAACAGGCCAGTAACTTTCTGCAGCGAAGCTTCGTCTTCCACGTTCATCGCTGTCTGGCTGCGGTCGATCTGGCGCATCAGGCCCGTGAGAACTTTGCCCGGGCCGACTTCAACAAAAGTGTTCGCGCCGAGCGAAATCAGCTTACGCACGCAACCAAGCCACTGCACAGCGCCGGTGACTTGAGAGATGAGCGCATCGCGCGAGGCCGCTGCTTGTGTTTTTGGCTCAGCGTCAATATTGCTGATGACTGAAACTTCAGGAGTGCTGAACTCAATGGACTGAATCTCGTTCTGCAAACGATCCTGGGCAGGCTGCATGAGGGCGCAATGAAAGGGCGCGCTCACGGGAAGCATGATGGCGCGCTTTGCGCCACGCTCTTTGGCCAGGTCTGCAGCGCGCTGCACTGCGGCGGACGCTCCGGAAATGACAATCTGATCAGGCGAGTTGATGTTGGCGGGTGAGACCACTTCGCCCTGCGCAGCGTCAGCGCAGACCTTCTGCAGGTCTTCGAGCGACATGGCGAGAATGGCTGCCATGGCGCCTTGTCCGGCAGGAACCGCTTCCTGCATGTAGCGGCCGCGCTTATTCACCACGCGAACAGCATCAGCAAATTCAATGGTTCCCGCAGCCACATGAGCCGAGTATTCGCCCAGGCTGTGGCCGGCGACGTACTGCGGTGCTGCACCTTTTTCCTGCAGCACGCGAAAAGCGGCAACGCTGGCGGTGAGAATAGCGGGCTGCGTGATCTCCGTCATTTTGAGCTGGTCTTCAGGCCCTTCAAAGCACAGCTTTGAAATCGCAAAGCCAAGCGCCTCATCAGCTTCCTGAAAAGTGTGGCGCGCTACAGGATAGAGCGCGGACAGTTCCTTGCCCATCCCTACAGCCTGTGAGCCTTGTCCGGGAAAAAGGAAAGCAAGTTTTGGCAGGTTCATGCGAATTGTTCTCTGGGAGGCTTGGGTTTACTGGGGCCGTTTGCAAGCTCTTCTTCGATGCGCCCGT
>DASUBD010000002.1:0-3821 GCA_035763445.1 Candidatus Angelobacter sp. | reverse complement strand
TCCGCGCTGACACTCAGATCATGCTCCTGTAGCGCAAAACCGTTACCAGATGCATGCACGCGCTGTACCGGCTGTCCATTGACGGAATGGAAAGTGGTCCGCAATGCTTCATGTCGCCAAACAATCCGGTCGAGCGCCCGCTTAAGAGCATTACGGTCCAACTCTCCGCGCAGGCGTAACCCCTGGGGAACGTGATAGGCCTCGCTCACTCCCTCCAATTGAGCCAGAAACCACAATCTCTGCTGAGCAAATGACAAGGGAATATCCTGCTGACGTTGCATGTGCGGGATTGGAGTTCGTCTTCTGGTTTTTGTGGCATTCTGCAGGACGCGACGCAATTCTTCTTTTTGAAGCTGGAGTTCATTCCACATCCTATCGCTCAGAGTTTTTGGCGCAGGCTCGACCACGCGCAGACGGCCCTGCTCAACGGATATTCGAACGTTCAACGTACGAAGCTGGATGAGCAATTCATGGGCCGTCATAGATACCTCCCTTCGGAATTGCGGGCGATTTCAGACTGGCTTGTATCCGGAAGAAGGTCTTGCACACTGGTAAGCACACTTATAACGGTCGCCATATCCTTCAAGGTATTGGCGGCAAAGATATCACGCAGTTCCAGCGCTACGCCCAGTGTGGCTCGAATGCGGTTACCAAGCTGTATGGCCAACAGGGAATGGCCGCCGGCATCAAAGAAATTGTCATTTCGGCCAACGCGCTCAAGCTTGAGCACTTCTGCCCAGATTGTGGCTAAAACCGCCTCCATTTCACCCTGCGGAGGTACATATTCGCGTGTGTCATACGCCTCCGCTTCCGGAGCTGGTAAAGCCTTCCGGTCCAATTTTCCGCTGGCAGTGAGAGGCAAGCGATCCAGTGACACGTAGACTCGGGGCACCATGTGTTCCGTCAGCTTATCCCCAAGATGTCTCCGCAGTTCTTCTGCGTCCGGCTTGGCTCCGGGACTTGGGGTGTAATAAGCCACCAGATGCTGCTCTCCGTGTTTGTCTTCGCGCGCCATTACAATTGCTTCCCTCACACCAGTGTGCTCCAGCAGACGCGCCTCAATCTCGCCTAACTCAATGCGGACACCCCGAACCTTGACCTGAAAATCATTCCGTCCGCGGTATTCGATATTTCCATCTTCCAGCCACCGGCCGAGATCGCCAGTCCGATACATTCTGGCCTCTGGCTTTCCCACAAACGGGTCTTTTAAGAACCGCTCGGCATTCAATTGCGGGCGGTTCAGATAACCGCGCGTGACTCCCGCTCCCGCAATATAAATTTCTCCCACGACTCCGATCGGCACAGGCTCCATTCGCGAATCGAGAATGTACACCTGCGTGTTCGCGACGGGCCGGCCAATGTGCTGGCCGTAGGGCTCGCCTCGTTTTGTCTCCATCCAGGTCGAGTTGGTCGTCGTCTCCGTGGGCCCATAGATGTTGCATACTTGCTCCACCTGGGTGGTCGCAAATATTTTTTCCACGAGGGATTTCTTCAGCAGTTCACCACCCAGGACAACTGCCCGCACCGTGGAGGGCACATGGCTCGACTCCACCAGAGCACGCATCGCCGAAGGTACGGTAGAGATCAGCGTTACATCCAGCGGATGGTTCTCCAGTTCCATCACATTCGCAACAATCCTGATTGTGCCGCCCGTGGTGAGAGGAGCAAAACACTCAAAAACAGCGAGATCAAAATTCAGTGAAGTAGAGAAAAGCGTTTGTTCCAGGGCAGCGGCGGCAAGGTTCTGCCGTGCCCAAAAAACGTAATTGACAGCGTTTCGATGTTCGAGCGCCACCCCCTTCGGCACTCCAGTGGAACCCGAGGTATAGATCACGTATGCGAGGTTCTCGACCCGCAACCCTTCAGGACTACCCTTGAGATTGGTTGCCGGCTGGTCACTCCACTGTTCGCCGCCTCCATTCAAATCCACTACAGGGATGTCAGTTGCAACGTCCGTAAACAGCTCGCGCAGATGATAGTGGGTCAGCAGCGCCATGGGAGCGCTGTCTTTCAGCATGAATCTAAGGCGCTCCGGGGGATATCCGGGATCCAGCGGGACGTATGCCCCTTCAGCCTTCAACACTGCCAGCAGGGCTATGATCGTATCGATGCCTCGCTCCACGCAGATGCCTACCCGTGCGTCGGGCTTCACGCCCAGCGTTCGCAAATAATGCGCCAGACGGTTGGCGTGCTGGTTCAACTGGTCATAAGTCAGGGTCTGGTTTTCGAGCACGACTGCCGTTGCATGAGGGGTTCGTTCCACCTGCTCCTCAAACAACTCATGGAGGAACTTGTCCCTGGGGTACTCGGTTTCCGTTGCGTTCCACGTGAAGAGCACCTGCCGCCGCTCTTCTTCGGGCAGGACCGACAACGTCTCCACCGGAGTTTCCGGCACATTCTCCAGGGCATTGACCAGGGATTCGAGCGCGGTATGCATCAATGCGCAAACCCGCTGCGGAGCAATCGACGATTCCACCTGAGCGTCAATGCTCAGGTCTTCGCCCAAGTCGTTGATGCGAAGGCTGAAGGGATAATTGGTTCGTCCATGGCTTTCAATGAATTCCAGGTTGGCCATTCTCTGCGCGGTTTCTGAACTTGCCACTTCCTCGCGAACGTGGCGGTAATTCAAGAGCGAGGTGAACAAGGGCGCAGGCGCCTGGACTGAACTGCAACGCTGCACAAGAGCCAGCGATGCATGCTCGTGGCGGAAGAGTTCCGTCAACAGTTGATGCGCCCGGCGCACACTGTTTGCGACGCCTTCATGGCCTACGTGTATCCGTATTGGCAAGGTATTGATAAAGATTCCCAAGCCGCGGTCAGCGCCTTCTCCGCCCTGCATGCGGCCAAGCAAAACCGTGCCGAATACCACGTCGTCGCGTCCTGAAGTGCGTGCCAGAACCGTGGCCCATGCGAGATGGCACATGCTGGCGACCGTTACACCCAGCGCTCTTGCCAACGCACGCAGCTTCACGCTTAACCCCGGATCTACGTCGCGGGAAACTTCCACGATGCGGCTTCCGTCTCCCTGAACGTTTCCAAGGCCGAAGGGTAGAGTGGGCTCGTCTACGTCTTTGAGCATTCCGGTAAAGAAAGCTTCATGTTCCTGCTGGCTTATACCAAGACGCGCCTGAGCCACAAAGTTACGAAACGGAAGAGGTTCCGGCAGGCTCTTTGCATCGCCCTGAAGGATCGTTCGAACCTCATTCAATAAGAATCTGGCCGTGGTATTGTCGCCGGTCAGATGATGCTTGAGTTCCAGTATCACCCAGCGCTGGTTGGGCGCGTCATGGGCGACGTAGAGACGCCACATCGGCGCCTGGCGTATGTCCAGCCGGTTGCGCCGGGGATCGAAAGTGGCGCGCAGCTGTTCGGCGATATCACCGTTTGCGGGATCAAAGGCCACTTCTTCCACAGTCAGCGGCGCATGCCGCCATACCACCTGGACTGGCTCGGGCAAGCCGTCCCAGACAATGGCAGTGCGCAGAATGTCATGGCGGTCAACGACAGTTTGCAGTGCTCCTACATAACGATCAAGGCGCTCACGGTTTGCAGCGCCCAGGAGCGTCGCCGATAAATAGACGTCGCCGTCGGTTTCGAGCAGATGGTGGAAGAGAATGCCTTCCTGGAGCGGCGCCAACGGATAGATGTCCTGCACGTTCGCGGCTCCGCCAGGAACGCTCTCGATGATCTTCTCGATTTGGTCCTGGCTCAACACCACCAGCGGCAACATGGCCGACGTGATCTTCTGGCAGTCTGCCGGAATCAGATTGGGCGGCACCACGATCGCCCGGCTTTCCTGCCCCGCGGCTTCAGCCAGGCCT
>DASUBD010000001.1:0-7657 GCA_035763445.1 Candidatus Angelobacter sp. | reverse complement strand
GGCTCGGGCAGAAAAGCGCCCTGGGTCTGCGATCCACCGCGTATTCCGCGGCCCCAAATGCCCCCGGAACCTACTGCAATTTTGGATTGCTCAACTTGATACCCCGACTTCTGGGAATCGGCTTCAGGGTGAAGAAAGCTGGTTAATCTCTGCTTCTGGTAAGGTTTCAGGCCTTTGACCCATACCGTGGGAGCCAGCACTCCCAGGATCACCAGGATGATGAGGGCATGCTTGAATTGAATCCCGCCGAGAAACAGCGCCATGATCGCGATGGGGACATACGTAAGGGCAGTCCCAAGATCTGGCTGCTTGAGCACAAGCGCCATGGGAACCAGAACAATCAGTCCGCCTTTCACGATGTCGCCAAAGGTGGTGCCATGGTCGCTTTCCTCGCTGAAGTATCGCGCCATGGCAAGAATCAGGACCAGCTTTACCCACTCAGAAGGCTGGAAGTGCTGGCCTCCGGGAAGCTGGATCCAGCGCCTTGCACCCAGGTATCTCTTCCCCACGATTGCGACTGCAAGAAGTGACAACACCGAGGCGATGTAAAGCCAGTGGGAGTTCTCCAGCAGCAACGTGTAATTGATCATGCTGACCAGGAACATGAGCACAAGTCCGGCCAGAATCCAGTACACCTGCTTCATGTAGAGAGGAGTTCCGCTGGTGGCCGCGAACTTGGTTCCATAGGTGCTGCTGTAAATTTCCAGGACGCCAAGAGAGCAGATCAGCAGGACGAAGGCGAGCAGAGTCCAGTCAAAGTCCCGGAAAGAAATCAAGCGACGCATCAGTGCTCTCCCGCGATTCCGATTTCAGCCGGAGGCATCAGCTTTGCACGCCTGGTATGCGGCGCGCTCATCTTCACCAGCAAGGTTCCGCCGTGCAAATGATCTTCACCGGCTTCACCTTGCTGTGCCGGCTGTTCGTCGCGGTGCTGTTCCTGGGATGGACTGGTCCAGAAACCGGCAATGGGAACACTACCCGGATCAGCCTTATCACTGAACAAAGTGGGATTGTTGCGCAGGCGGCGCTGCTTTTCAACGTACGCCTTGATGACTTCTGAGGTGACGCGGGCAGCCAGGTAGCCATGCTCGCCCTGTTCCAGAAGCACGCAGACCACAACCTCAGGATTGCGGCGGGGAGCTACACCGACAAACCACCCGTTATCTCTGTACTGTTTGCTGGAGAAGCCCTTGCTCTTGCGCAACGTGTTGCTGATCACCTGGGCGCTGCCGGTCTTGCCGGCAAAATCTATTCCTTCAAGATGTTCCATGCCCGCAGTGCCTACCCCAGGCCGCACCACGTCTGACATGGCGTCAGTGATCGTGATCCAGGCTTGCGGATTCATGGGAACGTGAACCACATCAGGCAGGTTCGAAGTCGCGATCTGCCTGTATTCCTGCGGCAGATCTTCCGGCCTTACCACATGGGGGCGATACAGCGTTCCACCCATGGCAATCCCGGCAATGGCTCGCGCCAGTTGGATGGGCGTGGTTGCAACTGCTCCCTGCCCGATACCGACGGATATCGCTTCTCCCGGATACCACTTCTGCCGGAATGTCCGCATCTTCCATTCTTCTGACGGCATGATGCCGCTGGCCTCATTAGGCAGATCAATGCCGGTCTTTTTGCCGATGCCCAGCGAGCTGGCCCACTTTGCGATCTTCTCAATCCCCAACCGCTCCGCCAGCGTGTAAAAGAAGACGTCACAGGATTGGTAAATGGCCTTGCTGAGATCCACCTCGCCGTGTACGCGATGTTCCGCAACTACCCAGCATTTGAAGTAACGTCCATAAAAGGTTCCGCCGCCGCCGCAGTTCACATGCAGGTTCTGGGCAATGCCTTCATTCGTGCCGGCCACCGCCATGATGATTTTGAACACCGATCCGGGCGCGAGTTGGGCCTGAATGGCCTTGTTGAGGAGAGGATGGTTGGGATCCTCGGTCAGCTCTTTCCATTCTTTGCCGGAGATGCGAATCGCAAAATCATTGGGGTCGAAAGTTGGCCTGCTTACCATCGCAAGGATTTCGCCGTTACGCGGATCCATCGCCACCAGCGCACCGTTCTTGCCCTGCATGGCCAGTTCGGCAGCTTTCTGAATATCAAGATCTATGGTGAGCTTGAGCTTGTGTCCGGGAATGGCCTGGATGTTCGCGTCTTTTGCAGGGCGGCCGACTTCTCGTCCTTTGCTGTCCACCAGCACACGCCGCGAACCGTCTTTGCCCATGAGCACGTCGTTGTAATACAGTTCCACGCCGGACTGTCCCACAATGTCACCGCGTTGATAAAGCTCAAAACGCGGTGTATTCAGCATCTCTTCACTGACTTCACCCACATAGCCAATCAGGTGCGCCATGAAACCATCCTTGGGATAGAGACGCCGATGCACCATCAAGGTGTCCAGTTCGGGAAGTTCATCACGATGCGCTTCAATGAATGCGCGCTCGTCAGGAGTAATGTCGTCTTTGAGGAAGATGGGTTCGAAGGACGGCTTGTGGGCTAATTGATAGCGCTTGATCTTGTCCAGAACATCGTCGACAGGAATGTGCAACCCATCCGCGATTTTTTGCGCGTCTGCGTTCAGGTCCACTTTCTGGTCGCGCAACAGCAAGGCGGAAAATGAAGGGTAGTTATCGACAATGATCTCGCCATTGCGGTCCAGCAGCTTGCCGCGCGGCGCCAGGATGGGCACGCGACGGATGCGGTTCTGTTCAGCGCGCACAATGTACTCGTCATTCTTGCGCACCTGCAGCGTCCAAAGTCCGTACGAGAGGACCAGAAAAACGACGAGGATGACGTATTGAACAGCGGTGAGTTTCGTCTGCGGAATTTTTTCTTCGCGGCCGGGCATACGGGTTACGGTCAGCCGATTTTTGCCGGCAAACCTTGTTGAAATTTGGCTGAAGGCCCTGTGATAAGAGTACCGCAAATCACAACCGTGCGGCGTAGGGCAAAGGCCCGAAGCCGGTTACCGAAGGATTACAGCGGGACTTACATGCGCTGCTTGAACTTGTCCAGACCAGCGAACAGCACCACGGAGAGAAGAGCGTTAGCCAGGGCGGCAACCAGCGTGTGTCCCCAGCTGAACGGCTCATTGCCGCCCACCAGGGCCAGCACAATCACCACGTAGATCACCCGGTGAACCAGGTAAAAAGTGAACGTCATGAGAAAGCGGGAACCGGGATTGTCTACATCCAGCTTGACCCCCAAGGACGAAGCCAGAAATCCGATGATTGTTTTGGCGATCCCATTGACGCCAATCGGCAGCGATGTCCAGGCGTCCTGTACTGTACCGATCAGGGCGCCGGTGATCATTCCCGGGATAGGACGCCGCCGGGCAACCGCAAAGAAGATAGTGACCAGAAGCGGCAGATCGAATATGGAAAGGAACGGCAGCCGCAGCGGGAAAAAAACCTGAATGAAGATGGCCAAGAGCGGAATGCCCAATGAAACCGGCCAGCTAAACCGATGGACTTCAATCTCTTCGCGCGATGTCAATGAGACTGCAGCGTAATTCATCGGGGTGGCTTCTCCTGGGGTGACTCGGGCGACGCTGCCGGTTTTGGCGTCGGGCTAACCTCAGCTGCGGCGGGCGCCTTAAGCTTTTTGACGGGCGTTGGACTCGCCTTAGGCTTGGGGTTCTGATTTACTGAGGCTCCATTCGCGGCTGGAGCGCCCGTTGGCGTAGTTGTTTTTTGCGAAGCAGTAGTGGATGCCAGCGGATTGGCGGCTTTCTGCTCTGTTTTCACAACCGGCTTAGGCGCAGCACCTGTCTTGGTCGCAGTTGCGGGAGGCGCCGAACTGGCTGGCGCAGCAGGAACGGAAGGATGCGGAGCCGATTTAGTTGCGTTTGCTGCGGGAGACGCAGGTGCCGGCGCAGGCGCGGCTGGAGCAGTACTGTTAGGAACGCGTGCCTTTTTTTCTTCCGGCTTGGGTATGCTGGGGAGCCGTTCGGAAAGAATGTCGGCAGCGCGCACATTGGCATCCTGGCCGCTCTGCTGGGCAGTTTCCTGGGCAACCTTGGTTACCACCAGCACTTCCTCAAGCCTGCTGAGGTCCGCTGCCGGACTCACCTTTACGGCTAAAAAAGGCTCGTTGTCGCGATCGGGAGAAACACGGGAAACCATGCCCACCGGCAAACCTTTGGGATAGATTCGGTCTCCGCCGCTGGTAACAACCTGCTCGCCCACGTCGATTTTTTCGTCAGACATAATGTCGCCGACGTGGAGTTCGCCCTGCGGGTTACCGCGCAAAACTCCCTGCAGGCGCGAGGTCTGCAGGATGACGCCCGCCCCGCTGTCACGGTCATTGATCAGGAGCACCATGGAGACAAAGGGAAAGACATCCTTCACCTTGCCTACAATGCCGTCCGGAGTAATGACCGGCATATCCACCTTGACGCCACTACGGGAGCCTTTATCAATCTGGATCATGTGGGACTGTTCAGCCCCGCTGGTGCCGATGACTTGTGCCGGCAACAACTGGCCGACATAGTGCTGTGTAAAGCCCAGCAACGAGCGAAGCCGCTTTGCCTGTGCGGCATCCTGCTGCAGGCGAACCTGTTCCAACTTGAGCTGCGCTATTTCATCCTGCAACCGGCGATTCTGCTGCCGCACATCATGCAGATCAATGTAGTTATGAAAATTCCGCCGAACGAAACTCCCGGAGGCAACCAGCGCCCGCTCAAAGGGACTGATGGCCATCACGGTCCAGACTCGGATCAGCCGTGTTCCACCCGAAGCAGCGGAGCCGCTGCCCTCAGGCCGCTTGACCTGGGTGGCGAGTGCAACCACCTGCACGAAGAGAATCGCCATCAGGACGAGAGGATTTTTGTACCGGCTGAAGAAATTTTCCATGTTGCTTTAGGAGGGCCGGTCAGGGCGGCCCCACATGGCGCGCCCTTCCCTTTGCATCGGGCTCTAATCGATTGAAATCTTCCGCAGAAGTTTGAAGTCACTGAGCATCTTGCCTGTACCCAGAACTACGCTGGCCAGCGGATCATCTGCAATGGAGACAGGCAAACCGGTTTCTTCCCGAATCCGCTTGTCCAGGTTCTTGAGCAGTGCGCCTCCGCCGGTGAGAACGATGCCGCGATCACTGATGTCCGCGCTCAGCTCCGGCGGCGTACGTTCCAGAGCAACCCGGATGGCATTCATGATGGTGCTGATGCACTCTGAGAGCGCTTCGCGAATTTCACTGTCATCAATGGTGATGGTTTTGGGAACGCCTTCAATCAGGTTGCGCCCCTTGATTTCCATGGTGAGCGGCTTATCCAGAGGATACGCGGAACCGATTTCGATTTTGATCTGCTCGGCCGTGCGTTCACCGATGAGCAGGTTGTACTTGCGCTTGAGGTAATTCATGATGGATTCATCCATCTGATTACCCGCCATGCGCACAGAGCGTGAATAAACGATGCCGCTGAGCGAGATCACAGCAATGTCCGTGGTGCCGCCGCCGATATCCACCACCATGTTGCCGCTGGGTTCAGTGATGGGGAGCCCGGCGCCAATCGCCGCCACCATGGCCTGCTCCACCAGATGCACTTCACTGGCTTTCGCGCGGTACGCTGAGTCCATGACGGCGCGCTTTTCAACCTGCGTGATTTCCGAAGGAACGCCAATGACGATCCGTGGGTGCACCAGCATCTTGCGGTTATGCGCCTTCTGGATGAAGTAATTGAGCATCTTTTCCGTGACTTTAAAATCCGCGATCACACCGTCTTTCATCGGCTTGATGGCTACGATGTTTCCCGGCGTGCGGCCCAGCATCTCTTTGGCTTCTTTGCCTACGGCTTCCACTTCACCCGTGTTCTTGTTGATGGCCACGATGGAAGGTTCATTGACGACAATGCCTTTGCCCTTGGCATAGACCAGTGTGTTGGCCGTCCCCAGATCAATGGCGAGATCACTGGAGAACATGCTGAACAATGAGCGCAGATTATGAATCCGCGAATTCTCAGACTTGAAACCGTTTGACGACATACCCGCTTCTTTCTTCTCAGATTTCCCTGGACCACCCGGCCAACCTGTGGGACAAATGCAGCCGGCACCGGAACCACGGCTACACCCTGCTTACTTCAAGATCCTGTCGGGGAACGATCTACTCTGAATCAAAACCTTGTATCAAACAATAAGGATTTTACTGGATATTCACCGGGCGGGACACCAAGCCATATCCACCTTTTGAATTTTGTGCCGTAACAGTAATCCAGTTTTCACCCGTGGGCAGTTGGTTGGTAAAGTGGTGGAAGCTTCCATCAGGATTGATCATGGCCACCTCCTGCCCATTCACCATCACCCTCGCTCCCGGCTCGGTCTGACCCTTGATTTCAAAAACGTGTCCATGCTGAATCAGGGAGACAATTTCCAACGGTATCTTGGCCCCGTTTTCCGCATAAGGCACAACTGTGAACTTGTTCCGCTCGCTGGCCGCGGACGGCTTGCCACTGTCACTCACAGACTGCACTTCCCACCAGTAGGAACCCGGGCCGAGATTGGCGAGCACCAGTTCCAGATGGGTCCAGTTCTGGTCCACCACCAGCGGCCCGGTAAAGAACTGATTTCGTGCCACCCTTACATGGAATGTATGCACGCCATCCACCGGCGACCATGTGAGGGTAACTCCTTTGGATTTTGGATCCAAAGGCACATTGTCCCCTGACTTGGGATCCATCAACACCGGCGGTCCAATCTCCTTGGTCTTTGTCATTGTGGGAGAATCGCTGGTAAAGGCCAGTTTTTCGTTCTCAACGATCTTTACGTCTTCACGCCCGCGCTGCACCTCAGCGCCGCCCTTCTTGACGAGAATCGAGTGCTGGTCATTGCGCGGATCATTCTGAACTTCGCCCGCGCTCTCAGGTGAGAACGTTGCTGTGGCGCCCTCTACAATGACCTGTGACTTGGAGCCCCGTGCCATAGCGCTGGCAGTCGTCAGATCCACGGTGCCGGTTGTGACCTGGACGGCCACCTTGGCCTGCTGCGATTCGTTGACGGAGTTTTCCTGAATCACGATCAGAGAGTCCGGTTTCACCGTGTAGTTGGTTCCATCCGCAAAACGAACGCGGGCAATACCTTCGTCGGCAGTCTGGACGACATCATTCTTCTCAAGACCCAGGCTGTAATCAGCCGTGACCCAGGTATTGCTGCTGGCTTTCTTGACGCGCACCACACCATCAATATTGATGAAGTGGGCCTGCTGCGGGCCGGGATCATTGACCTGCCGGTCATCGTGTGAATTGAAGAAACCAGCTTTGGTCAGTAATCTCTCCAGGCTGAGCTGACCGGACATGATCAGCCTGTTTGTGGTGTCAGGAAAGGTGAAATACATCACAATGGCCGCGACAGACATTACGGCGAGCGTCCCCATCAATACGCTGCGATAGGTAATGGTGACGTAAGAAATCTGAAAGGCGGATTTTCGACGCTGCGCCACGATGCCGAGTGAACTGAACGGGGATTTCAGCTATTGGCTACAGAGTACCACAACTTTCCGTGCCGTTAGTCTGCACCCACAAGTGCCCTAAGGTGTTCCAACCAAAGTGTTAGAAGGACAGGAACCCTCGCGGAACTACCAAGATAAAGCAAATACCTGACTGGCAGGAATTAGCGAGGATGGTACCTGCTGAAGTCCGTTGACGGCACCGCCGTTGTCTGAGATT